>JAHIKF010000258.1 GCA_018897875.1 Pseudomonadota bacterium
AATTGCTCCTGGAGCAACGCAACCCTCGATCCAGCGCCGGGCCCTCACCAGACATCATGGCCCTTCAAGGTAAACGAATTGTCTGGGCCAGCGCAAGCGATGAGGGGCGCAAACTCAACGCCGGCAAGGTGAAATGGTTAACCGGCGGTGACACCCTTGTGGGCCGTGCCCCTTATGGCAAGCGAGAGGTGCCATTTCAACCATCACACCTGCTCTGTTTATTGACTAACTTCAAACCAAAGGTAAACGCCGCCGATTTTGCTTTGTGGGAGCGGATACATCTCATTCCTTTCAAGTTCTCCTTCGTTGACAATCCCAAGGAACCCCATCATCGGAAAATAGATTCCAATCTCTTTGAGGATCTCAAGAAGGAGGCCTCAGGGATCCTCGCATCGCTCATAAAAGGGTACAGAGAGTGCAAAGAGCGGGGATTAAGGCCTCCCCCAACTGTATTACAGGCGGTTGAGCAATACAGAGAGGAGGAGGATGTGGTGGGCCTTTTCATTAGCGACTGCTGCGTCATAGCCCAGGATGCAAAGGCCAAGGGGCAAGAGCTTTATGACGCCTACAAAAACTGGTGCGACAGAGAAGGCCGCAAGCCCATCTGGCAGGTGACATTCGGGGAGCAGCTCAAGTCAAAATTTAAATGGAAGAAGGAGGGGGTCATTGTCTATTCCGGGATTGGCTTGCTGGCTTAGAAAGGGATGGAGGCACCTGGAGGCATTTGGAGGCATTCTTGGAGGCTCTAACGTAGACCATCCGTGCATATGGAGGGTATGGAGGCATTTCCCATAAACTTCTACTAAATGAATTTATGGATTTTACTATAGGGAGTTTCTATAGAAATGGCTCCAAGCCTCCAAATGATAGTAAAAAGAGAGGGGAACATGCTGGTTTCCCACGGTTTTTCAATCTGGAGGCATCCAATGGAGGGTTACTAAAATGCCTCCAGATGCCTCCAATCCCGATAGTGGGGGGGGACATTGAACATTCTTGACTTGCTACAAGCTGACGGTGTCTATGTCAAGCGGGTCGCCACTACCAAAGGGGGCGAATACTCAGGCCCCTGCCCGCTCTGCCAGGATGGGAAGGACCGCTTCCGGGTCTGGCCGGAGCAAGGCGATGGTGGGCGATGGTGGTGCCGCCAATGCGGGCGGTCCGGGGATTGTATCCAATTTCTGCGAGATTACCGGAAAATGGGATTCAGAGATGCCTGCCAATATGTAGGCAGGGAGGTTACCAGCCCCACTCCTTCTTTGTCCGGCAGAAAGGCGGCCCGGACCATTTGGGAGCCTCGGGTAACCACAGCCCCCACCGACCTCTGGCAGGAAAGAGCAAGGAGGCTGGTCGAAGAAAGTGAAAACTGGCTGTTTCACCCCTCCATCTTTGGCCAGAAAATGCTGGGGTGGCTTAAAGAACGTCGGGGGCTGTCCGAAGAAACTATCAAGAAGTACCGGCTTGGCCTAATCCCCATCAACCGATGGGAAGGCCATGAACAGTGGGGGCTTGAGCCGGACCTGAAAGAGGACGGGACCCCGAAGAAGATTTGGCTACCCCGGGGCTTGACCATTCCCCTTTGCCTGGATGGAAATATCCTACGTATTCGGATCCGGCGCCCCAAGATGGACCTCAAATCAGGGGATGACCGCCGGTATCAAACGATAAGGGGGGCGGACTCCAGGGCAATGCTGTTGGAGCCGCACCGGGATATTCAGGTGGTAGTGGAAAGTGACCTTGATGCCATACTGGTGGTCCAGGAGGCGCAGGGCCTCGTAGGTGCTGTGTCCTTGGGGACTGCCGGGAAAACGCCCGATAAGGAAGCGGTTGCGGTGTTCCGCCGCAGTCGGCTAATTTTGGTCTCCCTTGACAGCGATGACGCCGGGGCCAAGGCAGCATGGCGGTGGTGGCTGAATCATTTTCCCCAGGCGCGGCGGTGGCCACCGGTGGGCGGTAAAGACCCAGGGGATATGCTCCTGGCAGGGATGAATTTAAGAACTTGGATTGAAGCCGGGATAGATGAATATGGTGAAGGCTCCGGCGATCTTGCTCACGTCCAGGCGATGGAAGCGGAGCCCCCCCTCCACCTGGCCGGCGCAGAGGAGGAACCGGTCTTTGAGGAGAATCACGAAACGGTCCCCCCATCCACCCCTGTGACTTTATCGGCAGTCCCAGCAACCACGTCCCCGGACCTCCTGGAGAGCACATTCACCTGCTTCAGCTGCTCCCACTTCCGCCCCGCAGTGTCTCCGAATCCGACTCAGGCATTTGGTCGCTGCGAGAAGCGGAGGCGGGGTCGTTTTGGCGTGGCGACGGCATGTAGAGTCATGGCTGTGGCTCCCCCTTGTGGGGATTAACATCTACTATTCAAGGATGGATGCAGCCTAAGGAGAAAAAATGAGTATTCCACAAAAGGTAAGTAAGCTTGATTTGATCGACGCCCTAAAGAGGAATCGGCAAGGGCTTGACAAGTTTGAGGCAAAATTGGACCTCGGGCATGTTACCGACAACGATTTGGAAGACCTCGCCATGTCCGCAGGGCGCATAAAATATCTTTGCCGGGAACTGATCCACTGGCGGATCTTTCAAAGCAATATGAAGGCCGCGGCAAAAGAAGCGGACCCGGACCTGGAATGGAAATCATGACCTTCGAGGATGTACTTCATCGCATGGTGGCAATCCACAAGGCCAAGAATGCCGATTATGGGGCAAGTTATGATCTGTCCCCCCAGCTTTTAAACATCCCGGCTCATGTGGGTATTCTGGTGCGCATGACCGATAAGCTGGCCCGGGCCTGTAAGTTGGCGCAAGGCCAGGCCGCCCAGGTGCAAGATGAGGCCCTGACCGACACCCTGCTTGACCTGGCAAATTATGCGGTCCTGGCGATTCTGGCGCTGGAAGCCCCCGGGGGGAACGGGTGCAAGTGTGGGGGGATTCTGCGGGGCGCCGGCCCGGGCGCGGCGGCGGGTTTATGAGGGGGAATGATGGCCAAAAAAGCGGCAGTTGAATCGTGCCTCAACTTTTCGAATAAGCTGGAATTGAACGCCGCCACGAGGTCAAAACGGCGCGCCTGGTCATGGACCGCGCTAAATGTGAACCGGCGTGAGGATGTGCTTTCAATTTTTAACGGGCTCAAGAAGTACTGGCCCCTTACCGAGCGTCAAGCATTTTACCGTCTCCTATCCTCCCGGGCGGTTAGTCAAGCCCATTGGCACCGGTTCAGCGACCCGGCCCGGCCGCGTGTCGATGTTTATGATGCATTGGGAAAATTGCTCAAGTGGACTCGGATTGACGAATTTCTACCCTGGGAAGCGATCATTGACGAAACCAGGATATTGACCCAAAAAGTGGGCCATGCGTCAGCCCAGGACTTCATTTATTCCGAGTTGGACCATATGTTGCGAGGTTATTCCCGGTGTCTTGCGAGTGACCAGGCGAAACACATAGAAGTGTGGATAGAGAAGCAGGCCCTCCTGCGGTTGGTGGAGCCTGTCGCCGACAAGTATTGCCGGCGGGTCCTGTGCTGCAAAGGGTACAATTCGATTTCCTTCCAGTCTGACTTCTACCATCGAATGGAAGATGTAAAAGCGGCGGGCTTACAGCCAGTCGTTTTATATTTTGGGGACTGGGACCCTTCCGGGGTGGATATGCTTTACACAGCGATGCAAACCCTGGGGGACGAACTGGGGCTTACTGGGGTGGATTATTACCGCTGCGGGATAAACCCTGAGCACTTCGCGGGTCTGGAAGCGGACCCGGTCCCCCTTAAGGAAACCGATTCCCGGGCCAAAAAATTTATAAGGCAGCATGGACGCACCTGCTATGAATTGGATGCTCTCCACCCAGAAGAGCTAAAAAACCTTGTGGAAAACCATATCCGCAGATTCACCGATATTGACAAAGTTATGTGCAATTACCAAACCCAGGGGGAGGAGAGAAATTTTATCAACAATCTGAAAAGCAAAATTACGGATTTTGTGGAAGATTTACTGGAAGGCCAGTTGGGAGAGTGAAAAGGGAAGCAATATCAATTTAACCGCGACTGGAGGTGACCATCATGACGTGCGGAACCAAAGACGGCGAAGTCCATGTCTACACACCGCTCCGGGCGATCCGCCGCCGATGCCTTGACTGTTGCCGGTAACCATGACTTTACCTAAAAAGCTGGACATGATTGTTCTCCTTATTATTTCCCGCCATGGTAACGGTGGTAAGCAACGATGGCTTCGAAAAAGTTCTTGAAGTTGACGAAGTGCTGATCGTTCTGCACCATTTGGATAGCCTGGTCGGAGATTTTTTGTAACTCCTTGACCTTACCGCCATGGCGACCGGCAGCGTACGCCAGTAAAGGCCTGAGGAGTTGCAGCTTGGTGAGGTCGAAAGATTTCATGCGCTGCAACTTATCCAGGACGTTCCTGATCTGGGAAGATGACAACCGGTCCCGCTCTCCTCCCTGAGCAAAGTATTGTCCCAGTTCGTTGGCCTGTTTGTTCAGGCTCAGGGCATTACCGGTCACAACAATCTCCTGGAGACTCTCTTGAGGTACGCTTATGCCTGGTTTCCCACCTTCATAGAATTTCTTGCCGTTAGGCATAACCCCTATCCCTCCTCGCGGGTGAGATACTCCGCCCACCGGATAGCTATGTCGGTATGAGAGCGGAGGTGATGGTTGATAATTAAGGTCTGCTCCAGTTCGGTCAGAGCGCCGATTGCCCCGGTCTTTTTGTCTCGGCTCAGCCGTTCCGTCATCCGCCGCAATCCGTAAAGCAAACGCCAGACGCGGTACAAGGGCAGCTTTGTCTGAGTGTATTGCTCGTGTTCCTGCCAACTTGCCTTTATCAGAGACAGAAGTGCCCGGGGTGCACCGTGCTCATTGAGCAAGGACACCAACTGTTCTTTCACGGTTGCCAGGGTCTCCAGGTCTCCCCAACATACTGCCTGGCCAAAGATTCCCAAGCGGTCTTTGCCTTCATGTTTGGCTTGAGAAACCAGATCTCCTGCCTCACTGGCCGCCTGGTAAACCGGAAACTTATCCCGGGGAGCCAAATAGAGACCAGCACTCAGGGAGAGTCGGCCCCGGGTCCATTTAGAGAAGTCATCCCGCAGTCTCCGGGACAAATCTGGCAGCAAAGACCAGGGCGCCAGCAGGCAGAGGTCGTCGCCGCCGGCATAGACCAGATAAACCGACTCGCCATATTCCCGCTGGATCAGGTTCTGCACGTAGGCGCTGAAAAACAGGGAGACCAGGCTGCTAAGGGTGCTCAGGCGGGAAAGGGTCCGGTCTTCCGGCCCCAAACCCTCAGTGAAGACCAGCCCCAAATTGTCCACATCCGCGCGGAGCACGCCCCATTTCTTAATGCCGGTGGCAATCTGGGCCAGATCTTCCAGGGTTTTGACCGAACCATCACCCCGCCGGGGCACATGGTGGGCCATGAAGGTGAACCCCATGCAAGGTCCCTTCGGGGTAAAGATGTCCGTTTGGTTCAATACCAAGGCTCGTTCTGGACGGGGCGGATCGTCGCTGTTGAACTTAAATCCAACTCCCATGGCCTGGAAGACCTGTTCATAAGAAGTAAACGGCAAGGTCAGGGGTTGAGGATCAAAGCGACTGAATTCCATGAACCGGGCGGCTGCAACCTTACGCGCCAGGTCAGCGAAGCCCGTACAGGCCTCGCAAATCCCCTCTGGGCCCAGCAGCAGTTCCTCACTGCAAATCGGGCAGGCGAACTCTTCTCCAGTTGCCGGCATGGGCCCAAGGATCTCCACGACGGATTGGGGGTCACCCCAATAGGAAGCAAACTTGCGCCGCTTCTCCCGGGCTAAACCGGCGGCGGCTTGCCGCCAGACCTCAGCGAAGCTGACCCAGGCTTTTTCTTGTCCTGCAGGAGCGCGCAAGAGATTGCGATAAGTTACCGGCTCTTCATGGAGCACCAGGGCCAGGCGCCCCCCATGGGCACCGACCAATACGGTGTTGGCCCGGTCCTGCCACAACTGTACTACCTCCTTTACCTTTTGGCTGTTGGGAAGGAGCAGATAGAAATGGCCGCCTCCCAGAAAAAGAAGATTTGCTAAAGGCAATTCCAGATTTGCCAGAATCTGCCAGGCGACCGCCTGACATACAAGTTCCAGGTAAAGGGACCGGCCCTTCAATCCCCTCAGCGCCTTTTCTGAGGTAACCGAGTAAATGAAATCCTGGATCCCGGAGACATCTGCTGCCACCAGCAGGAAGTCCCCTCTTTCAAGGGTAGGCTGGTGCTTTGCGGAACCTTTCAGGGCGCTTAACAATTCCTCAAGTAAACTCTCACTAATCTCCAGATCATACAGGCAACCAGCCAGTGCTGCGGTAGCCTTGAGGTGATGATAGAGGGAGATGTCAGGCCGATCACGGTAGGCTGCCGCCGGCATGAAAAGCGTATATTTCTCCAGGAGGCTCATTAATTGTTGCAGGATTAGATCGAAGGCCACACCCTTGTCAAGTTTCGCTACCTCATGGTTAAAGGCCTCCCATAGAGACGGGTAAGTAGTTCTATGTGGGCCAGGGGAAAACCAGTGCTTGAGGTCTGGTTCCAGGGCCAGCATGGGAAAATCTTCCAGGGCCCCGTTGGTCCCTGCCAGTTTAGTAGACAGGCAGGTCAAAGGGGTTTCGACTACTTTTTTCTGAGATGAATCTTCCGGCAGGGACTCTCGCTCACCCGAGGACAAGCGGTCGGCCAGCGTTACTATCTTTGCCAGGCGACTCCAGGTGCAGGCTTCCGGCGCATGGTGAGGGTAGCAACCTTGCATCTACTCCATTGTTCCATTTTATCAAGAAATTAATAACGAAAATCAGGATTGTAATACCATGATTTTTAATAGGTCCCTCAACATCTTAATGGACCATTAAGCAGCGTCGGTTCCCCGTTAATCCGTTGCCCGGCGGACATAACAAGAGAGGAGTGGTCGGTTAAATGACTCGCTGCAGGCAAAGATTTGGCCGAAGTGGGCATTTTCTATCAAAAGTTGTAACGCGCGGGTGCATGGTGTTTGCTCACTGCCTTGTCGATGATCTGGACGGGACCCAGGTCATGCCCAGCCGGAGGTCCGGAGTTTACTATCACTTCATGGTCGGTCTTGATGTTATGGATGGAGCGGCATTCTACTCGGTAATATAGAAGTATTGTCTATCCCGAAAACTAACTGGGGAAAGATTCTCCCCTAGATTTTAATGTAAATTATCAAAAAAAGGGTATAAAGTATGTAACGCAAGTCCGATGGATTCACCGGGATAGGGTAAAAAAGCAATGCTCTGGGGGGTGGAATGAAAACAGCTGGCGTGGGGCATTTTCCTTAAGCGGGGAGAGGTGCGTGATGAAGAGCCGAGTAATGATTTTCCTGCGGGTTCTGGCAGGACTGGCCGGGGCGGGTTCCCTGGTGGTCCTGGGTACTTTGGTTACTGGTTGGATCCACAAACCGACGGGCACTTTGAAACCTCCGGCCCCGGAGCAAAATCTAGCTGAAACCCCGAAGAGGCACCTGGCAACTATCTATGGGCGATTGCCCCTGTACTTTATAGAAAACCGGGGACAGCTGGATCGGCGGGTGCTCTATTACGCCAGGGGGAGTGGGCACACAGTGTTCTTTACCCCCCATGAGGTAGTGGTCAGCCTGTTTCAGACTCCAGAATCCCGGATAGGCCTGCAGGACCCCTCTCCCCAAGCACTGAGCCGGCAGAACCGCGAACTTACGCGTCCGCGCAGCAGTTTCCTCCGAAAGCCCCAGGAAACCTTTGGGCGCCGTCCCAGGGAGGTGTACCAGACGGTAGTGCGCATGCAGCCGGTGGGAATGAATCAGGGGGTCAAGGTTCGACCCCTGGCGCCCCAGGAACATCGGGTCAACTACTTTCGCGGCAGCGATCCCCAAAGGTGGCTTACCGACCTACCCACCTATCAGGCGGTGCTCTATGAGGAGGCTTATAAAGGAATTGATCTTAAGTTCTATGGCAACCAGCGCCACATGGAATACGATGTCGTGGTAAAGCCAGGCGCCGACCCGGGCCAGGTGCGGTTTGCTTACCGTGGAGTGAAGCACCTGGAAGTCACTCCCGGGGGTGATCTGGCGCTGCATCTGCCAGGCGGGGGAGTGCTCCTAAACAAGAAGCCGGTGGTATACCAGGAGATCGCCGGGACCCGGGTGGCCCGGGAGGCCCGCTTCCGGGTCCAAGGAGACGGGGCCTTCCTGACCTGCGGCTTTGACGTGGCCGCCTACGACCGCACTTACCCCCTGGTCATCGACCCGGTGCTGGTTTACTCCACTTACCTGGGGGGCAGCAGGTTCGATGTCGGCAACGCCATCGCCGTGGATGCTGGCGGGTTCGCTTATGTCACCGGCTATACGTATTCCGGTGATTTTCCCAAGCGCACTTCCGGCACCACCACTGCAGACGTCTTTGTGGCCAAGCTCAATGCCGCGGGCAACGCCCTGGTGTATGTCACCTTTTTCGCTTCATCAGCCGGTGATGAGGAGGGCAACGGCATCGCCGTGGATTTCGAGGGGAATGCATTGGTCACCGGGTTCACCAATTCAAAGACTTTTCCGGTGAAAAACGCCTTCCAGACTACCATGAAGGGGGGCTCCGACGCCTTTGTGGCCAAGCTTAACGCCGCCGGGAACACCCTGGTCTATTCCTCCTTCCTGGGTGGAGACTATGAGGATGCCGGGCATGCCATTGCTGTGGACCAGGAGGGCAATGCCTACGTCGCGGGTGAGACGGCCAATCAGTTGGGATACCGGGACGTCCTGGCGGCCAAGATTGACGCTGCCGGCGGCCTGACTTACGCTGTTTCCCTCACGGGGAGCGATGACGAGATCGGTCGGGGAATCGCCGTGGATCGTGACGGCAATGCCTACCTCACGGGGGGGACCAACTCCGGGGACTTTCCGGCTACCCCGGGGGTCTTCCAGACCGAGTGGGGCGGTGGTTGGGACGCCTTCGTGGCCAAGCTTAACCCTGCCGGCGAGACCGTATACGCCACGTACCTGGGCGGGAGCGGGGATGAGCAAGGCCGGGGGATTACGCTGGACCCGGAGGGGGGTGTGTGCGTCACCGGTTTTACCGAATCCGCTAATTTTCCCACCCACAATCCCATGCAACCGGCCAGAAAAGGCAGTAGGGACGCGTTTGTCACCCGCTTCACCGCCGGGGGCACGGGTCTGGTGTACTCCACTTACCTGGGGGAAGGTTACCAGGATGAAGGTTGCGCCGTGGCTCTGGACGCCAAGGGCAACGCCTGTGTGGCGGGATCATCCCTGGGACCGGGGACGCCTGAAGCCCCGGCAGGCTTCTTTGACGCCTTCGTTACCCGGATCGATCGCTGGGGCAGCCGGCTCGGGGCCACCTATCTGTTAGGAGGCAGTGAAGATGATTGGGCCAACGGCGTAGCAGTAGACCCCGCCGCCAATCTCTATGTCACCGGCGAGACCTGGTCGGGTGATTTTCCCACCAAAGGCGCGTATCAGACCAACCCCGGAGCCTGGGGTAACAGCGACTGCTTTGTGTCCAAGCTGGGGTTCGGGGCCAGGCCTGCTCCCTGGATTCCGCTCCTGCTGCTGGATTGATGAGGCTTCACCCAGGGATGGCAAGCGCTATGGGAGCACCTATTCGACCTTGACGGTGAGCGGGGGGCAGAAGGGGGAGAGGCCTGCGGCGTTGTAGGCCGCCACCCGGTACGCATAACTCTTGCCCGGCTTAACCTGCGCATCGGTCCAGGTGACGCTCCTCATCCCGGTGCCCGGGGGGAGGGCCGGACGGGCAATTTCCTCAAAATTTTCCTGGCCCGAACCTTCCTGGCGCTGCACCACGAAACCGGTCTCATGAGCGGCCCCGCCATTCCACAGGAGCACCACTTTGCCGGCAGCGGCCACCAATCCCAGGCGGTCCGGGGCGGGGGGGCCGGCGGCTGGGGTGGCCTCCAGGCCCGGCAACGCACCCGCCACCTGGCTTACCGCGGCTTCCTGGGAGGCGACGGAACCTTGCCTCACGGCGGGATGGGCAACCGATTCACCTTCCGAGGGGGAACCGGACCCGCTGGCGGACACTGAGGCAACCGGGGAACTGGAGGAGGACGGGGCCGGGAGCAGACCGATTGAGCCAGGCTTGGACGGCGGGAGGTTGGTGACGGGCGCCTGGGGACCGGCAGCGCCGGCAGTCACTTCCTTGGTGAGCCGGTTCCCCGCCGCATCGTAGGTATATTCGATGACCGTGCCGTCGTCGCGTTCCACCCTGACGAGGCGGTCCAGGTTGTCGTAGGTGTATTGGAGGTTGTTACCAAGTGCGGGAAATACAGAAGTCGAAAAGACGAGCAAGCTAATTATTAAATATATTTTGGGGTGATTGTTCATAATTAACCTTTTGATATTTCGTAGCAAAAATTACCATCTACCGGTATCTTTTGTCATGGTCTGGTATCTGCTAAATGACAATCCGCCAGGATCTCCAATGGTTGCGGAAAAAACCCATTTGTTCCCAAGGGAGAATTGCAGGGAAAGGGCCATGAAGTTTAAAGTCCAGGTGTCAGAAGGACTTTCCAATTCCGTAGCACAATTAGCATTGCTGAGAAAAAATCCGCCTCCGAATCCGGCAAACGCGCCATAGACGAAATTGCCAAGTTTCCCGGCCTTTGGATTTGGGTAGCCATGATCATAAGGCCCTCCGGCAAACCATCCAAAAGATCTAAAACTTTCCAAACCCAGTTCTCTCCCTTTGCCGAACGAAAACCCGATATTAGCTGAACCGGTTTCCCCGATCCCGTATGCATAGGGCGGATCGTAGAAAGTATGTCCCACTTCTACCGATTGTGAGCCGGTAATTCCGACCATCCATAACCCCAACGGGTCGGCAAAGTTAACCGGATTATTCCCAATAAACTCATATAAGTTTATCCCCCCGTATTCCCCTATAGGATCCCGAGTCAGCCAGCGGGCCATATGGGGCGAGTAAAACCGAAATCCATAGTAAGACAGGCCGGTTTCCGGGTCATAGGGCTTGGTGGAGAACTGCATGGGCTGGCTGGGGCTGCCTGGGGCGGCCAGGGGAGCCCCGAAGGGGTCGTACTGGTAGGTGGTAGCGACCATATCGGCGGAGTCCACAAGACCGGTGACATTGCCTTTGCCGTCGTACAGGTAGGAGTAATGCGTCCCGCCCTGGTTGAGGTCCAGCAGGCGGCCGATACCCCCGCCCGTATGCAGCCCCCAGGTGAACTCGTTGACCACTTTGTTCAGCGTATTGCGCTCCTGCACCCTGAGGGGCCCGTCGTACAGGTACCGGTGTTCCTGGTCCAGGGTGCCGTTCAGGTATTTCCGCACCAGATCCAGCTTGGAGCCGAGATAATAATATTTGGTGGTATGCACCGCGCCGGCGGCGTCAGTGTACGTGAGGGACTGGAGACGGTTAAACGGATCATAAGCCGCCGCAAACTCATACCCCTCGGGGGTGTAGCCCCCCACCTGGTTGCCGTCCCGGTCGCAGGTGAAGGTCTTGACGTCCAGTCCCCGGGCGCTGGTTAGCTGGTTGAGGCGGTTATAGTTATAGCTCACGCTTTCATCGGCAAGGGGGGCCGGAAGGTCCGGCTGGACCACGGTTTCGCCGGCGCGCAGGTCTTGCTGATTATAGGTATAGAGGTGCTGGCTGATAATGTTCGCCGCGGTGTCCCGGTTAGTGAGTCCGGTGAGCCGGTTCAGGGCGTCGTACTGGTAAGCGGTGGCGCCGCCGTTGGGCCGGGTGAGGCTTTGCACCAGGGGACTGGCCCCGGCATAGGCAAAGGCGTAAACATTGCCGTTGACGTCCACCCCGGTGAGCCGGTTCAAGGGGTCATAGCTGTAGTTGACCACCTGGCCGGTATTCAGGGTCATCTTGGTGCGGCGGCCCAGGGCGTCATATTGATAATTGATATTGCCGCTGTTGCCCCCCCAGGATTGGATCACCGCGGTCACCCGGGAGTTGGCGTCGTAGGTATACTGGAGGGAACCTTGATAAGAAGACCGCTGAATCCTCGTGATGCGGGAATAGAGATCATAAGTGTAGTCAGTGCCCAGCATGCCGTCAGGATCGTAGCCCGAGGGAAGTTTGACCCGGGTGAGGCGGCCGTAGGTGTACTCATAGAAGATACTCACCCCCCGGGCGGTGCTCCGGGACTGCAAGACCCCCTTGTTGTCATAATTAAACAGGACATAGTCGCCGTCGGCGTACATCTTCATGGTCAGCCAATCGTTGTAGTTGTACTTGAACCGGGTGACATTGCCCTTGGGGTCGAGAAGCTCCGACAGGTTGCCGTTGGCATCATAGGCGAACCGGACGACGCTGCCGTCGGGATAGGTTTTTTGGATGAGTTGGCTGAGTTTGTCGTAGGAAAAGGCAACCGTGCGGCCGGACCGATCGGTTACGCTGTCTACCAGATAAGGGCAGCAGGTGGAATAGGTGAAGCTCGCAGATCGGTCGTCGGGATAAATTATCTGGGTGACCTGGTTCAAGTTGTTGTATTCCATGACCCGGGTCAGGCCGGTGGCGTCGGTGAGGGACTGGACCCGTCCCAGGGCGTCGTAAGTGGCTCGGGACAACCGCTGGCCGTCCCGGATCACTTCCTGAAGATGGTGGTCGGCATCGTAGACATAGGAGGTGGCGATTCCCAGAGGATCGGCAATGCCGGTCAACTGGCCGTAGCCGTTATAGGTAAGGGTGGTCTGGTTCCCCATCCGGTCGGTGATGGCGGTGGGCCGGTGGGCGTTATCATAGGTTACGGCCACCGTCCCCCGGCCATCCTGCGCCGCAATGAGGTCCACGCCGTTGGCGTCATAAGTGAAATTGGTGGTTAAGTTCCAGGGATAGACTATCTTGGTGATGAGCCCCTTGGGGTTGTAAGCATACTGATAGATGCCGGAATCCGAAAAAGTCTCCCGGGTGCGATTGCCCGCGGCGTCGTACGTGTAATCGATGGTCCCCCCTGCAGGAAATTCGATGCGATTAATTTGGGCCATATCGCTACTGGTAAATTTACAAATCGTTTTGGGGGCCGTCTTCCAATTATTCTGGTCGGCATTCACATAAGGCACATAGTTCTTGGGCGCGACATACCAGGAATAGGGTGGAGAGGTCAGACCACAATAATAATATTCCTCCCGGTACCCCAGGGGGTTGGTAACGGTAATGCGGAAATTTTCCCCCAGGGAGGCTCCGGGGGCCGGGTATTCACCCGTGGCCGAGCGTCCGTCGGCCGGTTCGTTGAGGATGTTCCAGGTGCTCCGGGCATTGCTGATGCGGTTGATGAAAACATTCTGGTCATAAGTCAGTTCGGTCCAGTAGCCCCCCATATCGGTCAGTTTGATCAGGTTCCGGTGGTCGTCATAGGCAAATGCGGCTTCCCGGCCGAAAGGATCGGTCACCCGGGTGACCAGGCCGGCGCTGTTGTAGGTCAGGGTGGTGACTCGGCCTAAGGCGTCGGTTATGGACGTGAGATGCATGTCGGCATTGTAGCCGAAGGTGAGCTTCTGCCCGTTGGCATCCCGGATCTCCGTCAGGAACGGCTGCAGGGAGTTCGTACCCCCAGGGATTTGATAAACGTAGACCGTATCATCCAAAAAGGTTAACTCAAAGTGCTGGGGGCCGAGGTTCTTCAAGGTGTTGAACACCTGGAACGGGGGGGTATAGCCCCCGGTCCCGTCGGGGACATAGAGGTCCCGCCGGCCGTCCGGCATAAAGATAGTTACCTGGCCGCCGACGTCCTCCAGCAGGTAGCTGCCATAATTAAATTGCCATTTATTGCCGAAGGGTTCATGCCGGTTAATGGCCGAAAGGGAATTGTAGCTCAAAGTGATGGCCACCGAGGGGCCGATGGGACTCTGATACCAGAGGGGGGTGTCACTGAGAAAGAAGTTGAGGTTCAGCATGTTAACGGCCCAGCCCGGAGCCCCGCAGTTATCCGGGGGGCCCTTGGAGGGGTTGCCCGTAGAGTCCTCCGGCCGGGGGTAGCCTACGCCCCCAAAGGTGGGGAGCTGTTTGCCCTTCATTTTCCGGGGATACCCGCTGGGTTGCATCCTGTCCCGAAGGCCGGACCGGTTCCGGGAGAGGGTTTGGAGCCAATGGGACGCATAGGTGCGGTCGCGCCAGTCGGGGCTGCCCAGCACTACCGTGCTGAGAAGCTTGTAGGCTTGCGAAGAGTCACCCTGGCGAGCTTTGAGCAAGGCCAGATAAATTCTGGCCTTGCTGAGGACCATCTGGGCACCCGGGCTGCTACTGGGTTCATTGTGCTTCACTACGGTTTGGAAATACCTTTCCGCTTCCCCATAGCCACTATGAGCCAGGGCCGCATAGGCAAGGTGGCACAAGGCTTCCGAGGCCCAGGGGCTGTGGGGATAATGGGCCAGGTGTTCCCGGAATAGACTTTGAGCGGTGGCATAATCCCGGCGGTTCCAGGCCTCCACCGCGGCCCCGAAGGAACGGTTGACGCGGGCCCGCAGTTCAGGACTGGCAACCTCATGGGTGGGAGTGAGGGGGCCGTTCAATTGCCCCGCGGCCATGAGTTCTTCCGTGTCCGGCCCCCGGGAGAGATCCATGGGCAAGACCGAAACCCGGGAGGAGACCTGAGCCGGAGCCACCCCCGGCAGGGCCAGGCAGGCCGCCAGCAGACCGGCCAGGAACAGCACGGTGAGCTGACCTAAGGAACTGCTTTTCTTCATCTTTCCATCTCCAGGGGGGAGGAGGTCGGAACAGTAATGTAGCAACGGGCGCTTCACCCAATCAGCCACCTGCCCCATCGGCCCCAGGGTCAATCAGACAGGAGCAAAATAAGAATGGGGGATATGCCTCCGGCGCGATTAAAGACCACCTTATCAACCCAGCCGCAGTCCAAACTTCTGCTTTCAATGCTGTTTTTGGTGTAAATCCATTTCAGCTTATGGCTTCCCCGGGGGACGGTAATGATCTGTTGCGCCCAGTTTACGGTGCCGCTGATGGATGCTTTCAGGGAGGAATCCACATAGAACTTCAGATAGTCATAGTTTTTCTCGGAAGAAACCTTCCAATAAAATGTCAGTTCCCCCGGACCCACCACCGTTGTTTCCAGGGCGGAGGTCTGGTTATTGGCAATGGAGCCGCTCTGGGCGGCGCCGCCGCCGTAATGCGCCGTGGCGGTCTGCCCGTACCAGGGGGCAGTGTCGCTGGTGATGAAGGTAAGCCTATAATTATCCAGGGCCCGGGCCAGCGGAATAGGTTCGGAAAAATCCATGCCCCAGCGATTGCCGGTGGTGAGCAAATTATTTGCCGAGGTGTTGATGGTTAACGTCCGTGAAATGAAGGTATATCCTTCCTTGGCCACCTGGAAATGGTAGGTGGAAGCGGAGGGTATGGGGGCCAGGGCGTAAATCCCCCGGGCATTGGTGGTGCCCGTAAAGCTGTCGCCTTCGTTCCGGGTGGCGGTGACGGTAACCCCCTCCAGGGGATTTGCCTGGGCATCCAGGACGCGGCCGCTGATGATCTCGCCGGTGCTGTTGGGAAAGATATTATAAAGGCAATAGTAGACCACGTCGAATTTGCCGACGCTGGGTAAGTTATACCAGGCGTCACCGGTGCCGGCCCATCCCAGGTTCAGGTGATGGTAGGGGGTGCTGGCGTCAAACCCGTACCCGTCGGCCACGACGGCGTGCCCGACGCCGGAGCCGTAAATTCCCAGGAGGGCAGGAAATTGTGCGTCCAGGTTGGGGTTGATATATCTGAAACGCTTATTGCCTTAGCTCCGAAAAGGTAACGGTTTGAGTATTAAGACACGCAGTAATCATCCGGTTAAACATTTGAGGTTCCCAGAAGCGACGGTTGAAACGGTAGCAAAATTCCGCCAGATAACGGGACAGATGCTTGTCACTGACACCATGATACACTCCACGGATATTGCCTTTGACGTTGGCGATTAGGGTATGGACCCAGGGAAACAATCTGACCGCGTTTTTTCCCGAACCAGTCACGATAGGTACATGAAAGCTCGACTTAGAGTTCAAGACCCGATAGGCTTGCCAACCATCCGTGCGGGCTACCACCTCTGGTGCCAGGCAAGCCTGAGCCATTGCCTTAATCTCGTCGCCACTTACCCTGGACACCTGGCGCATAGCGGCAAACCGTGGTTTATCTCCCGGGGTTTCCACCGCCACCACG
>JAHIKF010000259.1 GCA_018897875.1 Pseudomonadota bacterium
ACGCCCGGATGATCCTGATTGAGGGAATCTTTGAGTGCCTTGATTTTTTCCGGAGGCACCGAGCGGCCTTCTGGTTCATCTTCGATATAAAAGCCTAATATTTCCGGTCGTCCACCCAATTCCCGGCTGAGATTCGCCGGATCGCCGCGAAAATTGGGAAGGTATTTCAGGCCCAGGCGGGCCGATGCCGCTGCTACTCGCCGGATATTATCAGGTTTGGAATCATAACTCTGCACTGCATTGAACCCGGCGGCCCGGATTTCGCTCAAATCGTCGGCCCCGGCTGCGTAAATCCCTACCGGAAAGAAGTTGGGAAGGCGGACTGAGACATCGCAATCCCGCGCCATTCCCCTGGAAGGCCCGGCCACCCAAAGACTGGGAGACCCAAACGCCAGGACCTCCCTATGCGAGTTGGTCACCATAAAGCGAGATTTACCCCGAGTGTTTCCAGAATTTATGCTCAGGAAGATCGGCTGGACCCGTCCGTAGCTGAAATGCTGGTTGATCAGGTGACGCTGTCCGAAGATTTCCACTTCTAAATAGACGCCGTTGGTGAACTTGGGGCGATAGGCGGTGAATTCCAGCCGGTAATCAGTATGGGGTCGAATGTTAGTTACGTGGCACCAGACCCGGCCGTTGCGGTTCGGGCCGCCTTCGATGGCCAGGAGCTTCCCCGGATAACCGGTAACCCGGCAAAAATACACCTTGCTGGGCGCAACTCCCGGTATCTTCCGAATATCCCGCTGCCAGCCCTCAGGCAGGTCAGATGCGTCCTGAGATATCTCAAATGCCGGGTTGGGGATGAGATTGGGTGCCTCTTTCGCTAGGGCAAATTTAGGAAAGCAGGCAACCCAGACCACGATGGTGAACAGGGCTAACCTGATGCTTTTCGAAAACACGCAGGTTTCCCCTCTCAGATTGACCGTACCATCATGGCAAGGTTAGAAAGAACTTTGAACGCCCAAGAGCACTTTATGCTCATTCGTCGGATAGAAGCTAAAATTTGACCCCCTATTGTAGTAGAGGTAATCAAACCGTAACTTCAGCCACCGGGTGACGGGCCGGCTCAACCCTGCCCCGGCGTAGATAATATTATCATCCCGTTTTTTCAGTTCGCCCGTACCCGGATCAAATTGGTTAAATATGTAATGATTATTGTAATAAGAAAATGATGCATAAGAAGTAACCTTGAAGTAATGCCAAAAATGACTTAAGGTAAACAACAGGCCGGTATTAAAATAGCCGGCATTCGCACTGTCCACGTCTTCCTGGAGCGAGCGTTGGGCCACTAAGGACATCTGGGTAAACCGGCTGAGTTTGTAGAGGGTCTGGATGCTTAAGGCCACGCCATCGGGGTTAAAGCCTCTGGTCTCGGCATTGCGGTCGGAATAGTTGGTTATCGAATAACCAACTTTTAAGGTGCCGCTTAATTTAGCAGTGGGGTCCCAGGTTAACCCTGCCATCGGCGTGTAGACCACGTTATCCCTCGTGGAGTCGAACGGGTGGGTCCGAATATCAGCAATAAATTGGACCAAGGCTGCGGTTTTGGGCCAAAATTTATAAAAGATTGTCCCCCCGAAGGTATTAGCTTGATAATTATCGACCCGATATATGCTTTTCGCAAAACTCAAGGAATCAAATTGGTAATTTGTTTCAATGCGCCACAGGTCCGCCATTTTATAGGTCGCCTGGAAATACGGGGTGACTCGATTGTAAACCCTTTTCCCGGATAGCGTAAATATTGGCCCAACCTGGAGCAAGGAGGCCTCTTCAGTCGCGTTTCGGTAAGCGGCACCCACCCTGAGGCTTAGTTTGCTGAAATTGAGCGCCGCATCCGCATTGACATTCTGGTCGTAATGGCTGTTATCACTAAACCGGCTGTAAATAAAGTAATTGCCGAGATACCCCAAGGACAATTTGTGGGTGCCCGCCACGGGTAATTCAAACCGGATACCCGGGTTGATCATGTTGACAAAATCGGATTTCTTATTGCTATACGTTTGGAAGACGTTAGTGCGGTAGAGCGTATCATACTCAAAATAGGGAGAAACCCTGAACGGCCCCAACTTGTGTGATTGCCAGCCCCGAATCAAGGTGTCCTCGGCCCCGCCATAGCCATACGGCGCCAGCATGCCGGTGCTGGGTCCGGGGCCAAAGGTGAGATTATAAGGCGCATAAGGAGCAAAAGGGGTGACGCCCGGAACAAACTTCGGCAAGACCTCCGGGGGTTTTTCCAGCGGCTTTTCCTGGGCGATGGCTTCTTCCTCAGCCTGAGCCTGGGGCAGCGCCGGTTTCTCCGGTTGAGGTTCAGCAGCCCAAACTGCGCCTGCATACAATACGATCAGGATGACGAGAAAGATACCCGCCAGGTGCCTCTTCCCCACGCGGCAGTATTTCATGGTTCCCCCCCCCATAAATTTCTTGTCTGGTCTTAGCTTAGGCCGAAGGACTGGCTACTCCTCCCCCGGTGCCTCCCCCGCCCCCGCCGGGAAAAGTTGGCCCGACCCCGAAGGGCGCCCCAGGCGGCGGCCCCGGTGGGGTATAGGTATACGGCGGACCCAACTCTCTGATCCTGCGCAGCAAATCAGACGGATTGTTACTGTCACCCAAATTGGCCGGTAAGTCCGGTATATAATAATCTCTCCAGAGTGGCAAAATCATCTGCGGTGAGGGTTACGGTGGGGGAAGGCAATTCTACCGCTCTTATGCGGGAGGCCTGCATGGCGCCTATCATCCTGCGGCCCAGATTGGCCGCCCGGACATCTGCCTGCTTGGCCAGACGAGCAACATCGCCGTGCCACTTTTGGCCTCGCGAGCCCATGCTTACCTTGTCACCCTTGCCAGGCTTATTGGAACTGGCAGACACAGTCCCCGATTTTACATATACATCAGTGAAATCGGGACCGATCAGGATAAATAACTCGGTACCGCGAATCCCCAGTATCGCATTAGGGGTTTTTACCAGGAACTCTTTCTTTGCTAAGGTTTCCACGGGCACAATCAGGCGTATCAGCCCCTGGGTCAACCTGGATAAAGCTCCTTGTTCCCCTTTTTTAGGGTCATACATATAAGATTCGATGACGATATCACTGAGCGGTGCAACCGTAAGGGTGGAGGCATCTAAAAACTGCAGCTGAGCCCGGGACAGGGCTTCGGTCTTGATTCGGTCATTAACCTCGGCCGCGGTTTGCGGCTGAGCGGGAATGGGCTTAGTTGTTTTGGCTTTGTACAGCTCTACCTGTCCCTCCACCTGAGTAAATCGGCCCACTTCCGCTGCCATGAGGTCCCAGGGGAATAGGGTGATGAGGAGCAGAGAAAGAGTAATTCTGAATCCCAGTCTCTCCATACGTCTCATCATGAATTTTTCCTCAACCGGCGCATCCCCACCAAAGAATCTTTCCTGATAACCTGTGTGGCAGGGGAAAAAGCACCTGGCAATAATTAGTTTTCAACTGGTTAGAACGAAGGACTGGCTACCCCCCCTCCGCCACCGCCACCGCCCCCACCGGGAAAAGTTGGCCCCACCCCGAATGGCGCCCCAGGCGGCGGCCCCGGGGGAGTATACGCATAAGTTTCGGCGTTGGGAAGGCCCATGCTGGCCAGGCAGTCCCTCACCTGCTGCAACTCGCTCCCGGCGGCCATCATGGCATTGGCAATTTCCACTGCGTCCTTGCCAATCTCCTTGGCCCATTTCATCAGGGGGCAAGCGCCGCAGGTCTCCCTTAACTTCGGGTCCGCCGCACACCTATCCAGAAAGTACTTAAATAGCCTGGAGAGATCGCCTCCCTGAGCTACGGCGGCTTTGAACAACTTCTCAGGGTTGGCCCCGGCGTCCAGTGCCTGCCCCAGGATTGCCTCCATGGTCAGACCCGCTCCCAAGCCGTTGGCGATGACTCTATCCAAGGGCAAGCCGGCGGCAATGTCTCCCGGCACGGTCGCCCCAACCGGCCAAGCGCCCAGGAGCAGGAGGAAGATGATCACGACGCTCCGGCTCACCAAATTTTTCATCACGTTACGCATGTGGACCTCCTCGAGACGGTACCCAGATCAGGGGTTCTCAGGAATATTAAAAATGTTCTTAATAACCTTTCCCAATTACTTTTACAATACTTGTCGCCACAAAGGCAAGTTAATTATCTTGGGCAATCAATTATTTCGACCCCGTGCAGAAGCAATGGCAACGGCCTTACACCGTCGACCCGAGCCACGAACTTCTTGGCTCTCTTGGCCCTTCCCCTATAATGTAAAAAATTAACGCCTGAACCCAATCAGCCGATAAGAAGAACAGCGATAAAATTGGGTCACCGATAATGGCAAACTATCCGAAAGGATAGGGCGCAAAGTCTCCAGCCTACAGCCTCCAAAGGCTATGGTAGCGGGATTGCCGAAGTGAAAACCATTATGATATTGGCCCGAGCTATCTCGGGCCTTAGTTATTTAAGGCCAGGGCTGCAGGCAATTTAAGACATGCTTCAGGAAGGAGACCGGAAATGCTATCCCTACGACGACAACCGCCGCTACTCTGGCTCTGTTGTCTTTTTCTGGGATTAAGCGTTTCGGGGTTCATCCCCCCGGCCCAGGCTCAGCAGGTTTTCCACACTCAATCGGCTACAATCTATTACGAGGACCCCGCAAGCCTGCGGGAAATGGAACACCGGTTGCGCTTCTCCCAGGCGAGCAAGTTTTCCCAGAGTTATTTCTATACCCAAGACCCCGTCCAGGCTGCCTTGTCGCCGGGGTTGGCTGCCAAGGTAGACGGTCTCTTGGCTAAGGTTTGCCTGCTCCTCAACAAGTGGCCCAAAAAGGCCCAGGGCCTCAGGATCTTTCTCTTGAAAGATGGCAAGCAGGTGCGGCAGCGGCACCTGGTCTTCCAACCTTTTCAAAATGGCGGTCCTTCATGGTTCGGATATGGCCGTCTGGAAGCCTTTTACGAGCCGCGCACCCGCTCCATCTTCCTGTCCCTCGAGGATCTGCATGCCGGGATTCTGGCCCATGAACTGACCCACTTTGTCCTGTGCGAGTCTTTTGCCGTGCCTCCCCCTGCCTCATTGCAGGAAGATTGGGGCAGATATGTCGAGTCCAGCCTGGATTAGCGCCATATATGAGCCGGATTGATTTCCAGTCGATTTTGTCCTTTGAGACTGTTGACCCAATTCTGCAGCCGTTCCTTTTCCTTGCGGTCGGTCAACTCTCGGACAATTTGATCCCTAACTTTCTCCAACGGTAATACCGCCTCTTCCCGTTTGTCGACAACTTCAAGCACAAACCAGTGCGAATCAATTTTGACGACTTGCGGTTTCTTTAAGGGCAATGTCAGTATTTGCTTCTTCCAGGATTCATTTAAAGCCGCCAGACAAACCTCTCCTGAGTCAACTGCTTCAGATGCAGAAACCTTTTGGACCCAGTGATCCTCCACAACCTTGGCTTGGTCAGGGTCATCTGCTGATACATAGCGGAATTGCAGCATCTGGCCCATATCCCGATAATAATTTCTTATATCGTCTTCATCTATCTTTATTTGCCCTGCCAGCTCCTTCTCCTTAAGAGAAAAGAGATGCTTAATCAAGACCTGCTCTTTCATTTCTTCCAGTTCTTTAATTATTTCTGGCTGGTCGCTCAATCGCTGGCGGCTTGCTTCTGCCAGCAGAAGTTTCTTCTCCAGATATTTTTCCAACAACTCGCGTTTCATGGCTGGAGTTATTTGCAAGCGAGGGTTCCGGCGACTCTGCTGCTCTAAGTAAGCCTGAAACTCCTGGACATCGACTGTTTGATTGCCGATGCGTGCCAGCCAGTCGGGTCCCGCCTGGGCCGGGTTATCCCCGGGGGAGGAGCCACAAGCGAGAAGCAAGGCCGTGAACCCAAACAAGCATAACCAAGAAAGCCCATGGCGTCGCCGCCCCCAACAGAATTTAGTCATGTGCACCCATGAGGAAAATTTAGGGGCTGCGCTCCAGAGTCTGGGCCAAATTGGCGGCAAGCTCCGGGGAGATGTCCCGGAGGGCAAAATACTGTTGCCAGGCTCCGGCCCGATTCCAGGACGTCAGGTAGGCCAGGGCTAAATAATAGCGGGGCAGGCCTTGGCCGGGTTTCAGGCGTACCGCTTCTTTAAGCAAAACCACAGCCTCGGTTGGCTGACCCAAATCCTCTACCAATAACCTGCCGCCATCCAGGTAGGCCTGAAAAAACCCTGGGTCTGACTTGATCGCCTGGTTAAAGGCCTCCACACCTTCTTGGGTGCGGTTTTCTTTGAGCGCGATATTGCCTATATACCACCAACTCTTGGCCCCCTGGGCCGGATCATCCTTGGCCCTTCCCAGACATTCTTTCGCCTTGCCCAGTTCGCCCCCCTTATAAGCTAATTCTCCCAGGCGGAACCAGGCTTCGATCAGGTCAGGGGCCAGCTTCGCAGCCTGGTCATAATCTCCCGCGGCCGCGGCCGCCTTGCCTTGCCGCTCCCGGGCCTTGCCCAGCCAGAGAAACGCCAGGGCGTATCCCGATAATCCCCGGGTCGCCTCTTCCAAATCCTTTTCGGCGCCATCCCAGTCGCCCAGGTGATATCTGGCCACCCCGCGTCCAAAGAAGGCTTCGGGCAGGACCCCCGGCTGAGTTATGGCCGCGGTGAATTTTTTTTGAGCTTCTGGCCAATCCCGCCGCAAACTTAAGAGGACACCCTCCCAAAAATCTTTGATTCCCGGAGCATCAAACCTTTTTAAGGGCTCTTCCGGCCATCTCACGGCCTCTTTTTTGCCATCGTTTTTGGGGAGAAAATGTTCCCGCTGCCTGGCCAGGTAAAGACCGTAGGTTTCAGATTTATTGGGGTCTCCGGTAAAAGTATGGAACATGCCCACCAATTCCCCCCGACGGTTGAGAATGGGGGAGCCCGGTTCGGTTTCCAGTTTATCCGGCTTTAGCTTCAGGAGAGTCAAGCGGGGCGAAAAGGGGAGGGCCGTGGTCAGCTCTGCCTCCCGCAATTGCAGAGCGTCCTTTTGTCTGATCCCCACCCAGATTTTTTCCGGTGGCTGCAACCGCGAGGCCGGGCCCACGACGACTATTTTTGAGCTTTCCGGCTCAATCTGCAAGAGCGCCACGTCTTGGAGGCTGTCCCAGCGGCTGATCTTCTTAATAATATGCAGGGCGCCGTCAGCCGTCTTCACCACCCCGGACCGGCTGTCAGCCATGATACTGGCGCTGGTGAGCACGCTCCCTTCCCGGCCCACCAAGATACCCATCCCCTGGCGCCAGGGATTCCCCTGCTCATCCAGGCTTACCACCGAAACCAGGGCTTCGGCCGGTTCTTTGGCAATTCCCTCTGAGACCAGCAAGGAAATCCAAACGAAGCCCAAGCCCAGGAAAGCCAGGGCAGCCTGTTTTTTCATCCAGACGCCGCCATAATTTTACTACGAATCGCTAATGCTTATGTTGGAGGGAACAGCTTAATGGAGGCAATTATAAAACAAAGCATTCAAGACCAGATCTCAACCGCTTCGTCTTCCAATTCCACCGCCACCGACCGCTGGAACAATTCCACTGCTACCACCAGCCGTCGCTTCTTCTCTCGCCGTTCCAGGATCAGGCCCACGGTCCCGGCAAGGGGGCCTTCCATGATCCGCACCTGGCGGCCCTGCCCCAGATAAGCCCAGGGATCATAGGGCCGGTCGCTGGCCACAATGGCTTTAATGGAATCCACCTGCTCCGGAGGGACCGTACCGAGGCTACCATTTCTGCCCAGGAGGCCCACCACCCACGGCAGCTTGATGATGCCATAATAGGCCCACGGCTCGAGAACCGTGCGAACGAAGAGATAACTGGTAAAAAGCGGAACTTGCAGAAACAGCCGGCGATCTTGCCGACGGCTGCGAACGGTTATGCGGGGTAAGAATACCTCCAAACCCTTGCGCTGCAGGGCCAATTCGACCTTGGCCTCGCACTGGCTGCGGGCGTGAATAACATACCAGGCTGGTTTCGGAACTGATACGTCTTGGTCAATCGAGACTTTTGGCTGGTCATTCGCGAGGCATAATCCTTCCATAGACACGCTTCCGCCCCTTGATTTACACAGGTTTTTGTAATAAATCTGTGTAAATTCAATAAGTTATAGATAAGAAAGCTCACCATGGCATCCTGCCTCTGGGGCTTCCCCTTCCTTAAGGAAGCCCTCTGATCAACCTAACCTGAGTATAATAGCGCAAGCTCCTTCGCAAAGCAATTAATTTCTTTCAAACTCACTTGAATTATTTATTTGATTATTCAAAAACAGTTTATTTTACTTCGGCTCTTGTTTGCTTCTGCAGGCATAGATGGGCTAACCGCTTGGCCTGGCGAACCTTTTTCGCCGGCACGTTGAGAAGGTATTCGTGTTGGTCGGAAGGAGTGACCCCTGCCTTCAGTTCCGGGTTGAGTTCCACCAGCTCTTTCTCCGGCATCTCCAGCGCTTCGGCAAACGCTGCCAGGTTGACGCCCCCGGGGACCTTCACTCTATCGCCGGCTCGCGGCGCTTGATATCTGACCGGCGCCATCCCGTATTTTTCCGGGTTCTGGGCGATGAGGGCCGCGGCAACTATTTGCGGCACATAGTTGCAGGTCTCTGCGGGCAGGAGCTTCTTCTGGGCCATGATCCAAAAATCCTGGATGTCGTGGCGGTTCATCACTCCCTCCACCCGGTTCTCCCCGGCATTGTACCCGGCGGCTGACAGATACCAGCAGCCAAACTGCTGATATAAATCGTGCAAATAACGTGCCGCGGCCCGGGTGGATTTCTCCGGGTCCTGCCGCTCATCCACCCGGTCGTTCACCTTCAACCCATACCGTCTGGCCGTGGCCTCGATGAACTGCCAGATCCCCACGGCCTCCTTGGGCGACCGGGCATAAGGGCTGAAGCCGCTTTCCACCAGGGCAATATAGATCAGGCCTTGGGGCAGGCCATGCTCGGCAAAAATTCGCCGCATCATGGGCAAATAACGCCCGGATCGGGCCAGGGAGGCTTGGAAATTCTTGGAGTTGGCAAAGGCATGTAAATATTTCTGAACAGGGACGTTTAAGATTATGGGCAAATCGGAGGCCACCCACACCGGCAACCCCCCGAACATCTGGTTCTTCTCCAAAAACGCCGCAATCTCTCTAACCAGCCGCGGGTCCGGGGCCGCTTGCTTAGCCCCGGGACAGAGATATTCCTGGGGAATTAACCCTCCGGATGTTCCGCCTGCTTCTTTATCCAACCGGGGTAACTGGTGCTCGCTGGTCAAACCCGAGCAACCGGCAAGCGTGAAGATCGCAACCAACAGCAACCCAGAAGCCGGGCCCCATCCTCCACTCTTAACTTTAAGCATTGGGGGTTCTTACCTTACGCATCCAGTATAAGAATATCGCGCCGGGTAAAGCAAGAATTTTGTACCTATTCTCACAAACATTGAAATTATCTAGAAAATCAATTGGCGAGGAGAAATTGAATGGAAGTGTTCAGAAATTCAATGATGATTATGGACGGCCTTTACCCGGAAAAGACCTTGAAACCGCCGCAGCAATGGCAGAACCAGACCCTGCAGCCCCAAACGTAGGGGCCGGATCAGATAATACAGCCAATAGCAGGAATCTGGCAAGGGCACCCATTGCCAATCTTCCACGCTGGGGATAAACAGGCGGACCCAGACGTGAACCAGCCGATCTCTGAAGCTATCCCGTGATTGTATGTAAAATGAGGTTATGTCGACAAATCCCATGTCTTCCTCGCTCTTGACAAACAAGTTGCTCATAACCCTTCGGCGCAGGTTCACTACCGATGAGTCTGCGTCAGCCTCCTGGATGACGTCCGGGGGCACCATCGCCCCCAAGAGTTCCTGGGCCAGGGAGAGGCCCAGGAGCAACTGCCGTCGCAGTCCCGAGTCTTTGGCTCGTTGCAGCACCCCCGGCCAATCCCAGCTAGCCTGCGAATGAATCAGGTGGGCGACATCGCTCACATTGGAGAGGGTCAACCATAAGTGAAAGGTTCCGTGCTGGCAAAGCATGAGCAGGTTATCTTCCGGATGGAGGCTGTATACCGTCTTTCCCAGGATTTGCACCGGCACCCTCCGGGCGATGGCCTCCTCCGGGTCCAGGCCAATTCCTAAATAATCGGCGGCGAACCGAAAATGGATATCCAACATGGTCCTTTGCTGATGCTCGAAGGTGAACTCATGAGCCCGCTCTAAGTGAACACTCTCTTGTTTTTTGGTGAAGGAGTAGCGTAATCGGTATCCTATGGGAAAAAGTAGATTCCTTATATTCCCAATATCATTCCGGCTCACCAGGATGTCCAAATCCACGAACTGCCGCAGGGCAATGTCCCCGTAAGCAACGGCAGCGAGCAACGGGCCCTTGTAGGGGACCGCAACAATGCTTTGGGATTCTAAGAGGTTTAGAACTTGGATTAATTCAGTTGTTATGCGTAAGTTGCGTCGGGCGTGGATCTTATAGAGACTCAACCAGTCAGCTAAAACATCTGAGGGCACCGCCCCGGGGCAAATATCCGTTACACGACGGTACAAGGCAGGGAACACGCCATGATTAAGAGCGGCTTTAAGGAGGTGACCCCAATCCGTTACGGTAACCAGGGCCTTCCGGAGCTTTTGTGAGGCTGCGTCTTTCTTGTCCAAGTCAAGACAATAGATTATCGCCTCATATTCGACTTGTTTCGGATTAGGCTCTGTTGATAGCAATCCAAAACCCTGTCACGTAAAAATACACTCCATATTTAAAATTACTAATCAATTATTAAATTTCTGGATTTGACAAATATAAGATTAGATTAAGAGATAATGATATATAGAAGGTTTATTAGATATGTCACGTATAACTATAGTTTAATATTTTCAATACAACATCAGTCACAGTATATAAGATACTTTCCAAGCATATTGACTTAAAAGGTAAATTTATAAAGAATGCAAGATGGTTAGTTTTTTAAATTACGTTCACCAAACATAGTAATATATTTTAAGTATAAAGTAACAACTTCACATATTACCACACAATAACAGGGCGACTTACTGAAACATATCAATAGTACAGGTTTATTGATGCCGAAAATGGGCTAATGCTTGACCATATGTTCAACTACTGCTATTAAGTTTACAAACACCGCAATTTGTTGCAGACCTACATGCATTGTTATTGTCTACTGGATTAGCCTTAGATGCTTTGCAGCAATCTAAAACGCTTTCTTCGGGCGTCCCTTTAGCCAGTACAATCAATAGGGGATGTTTCCACGTTTTCATCATTCTCTCTCCTTATTAAATTCCAAAATTAAATTCCAAAATTAAATTCCAAAAAATTTTAATATATTTGCTTTTGTTAGTCAAGAAAAAATTAACTAGTGGTATGATTCATTATTAACTTCCATTATAATCCGCCTTGTGATATTGTTTAGGAAACAAGGAGGCGGAGATGAGAAAAGCCATTGCCATAACTTTGACTCCTGGTGAAATGGGAAAATTGGAAACCATCGTGCGCTCTGCTGTTGCTGCGGTGCGGGATGTCCAGCGAGGCCGGATTATCTTGCTGGCCGCGGTGGGTCAAGAAAACCAAGAGATCGCCCCCCAGGTAGGTCTCAGTGTCAAGACGGTTTCTTTGTGGCGTCGGCGCTTTGCCCAGCAGCGGCTGGAGGGTTTGCGGGACCAGACCGGTCGCGGCCGAAAGCGTACTCATGGTCCGGGAAAGGTGGAAGAAATTATCACCGACACCCTCACCACCACTCCTACCAATGCCACCCATTGGAGCACCCGCAGCATGGCGAAACAGGCCGGGGTGGGACAAGCCACGGTGCATCGCATTTGGTCGGCGCATCAGCTCAAGCCCCATCTGGTAAAAACCTTTAAGCTGTCCACAGATAAGCATTTTACCGAAAAACTGCGGGACGTGGTGGGACTCTATCTCAACCCGCCGGAACATGCCCTGGTATTGAGCGTTGATGAAAAAACCAGCATCCAGGCCTTGGATCGGACCCAGCCCGGCTTGCCGCTCAAAAAGGGGCGTTGCGCTACCATGACCCACGACTATAAGCGCCACGGCACCACCACTTTGTTTGCGGCGCTCAATGTGGTGGAAGGCACGGTAATGGGTACCTGCATGCCACGGCACCGCCACCAAGAGTTTCTAAAGTTTCTGCGACTCATAGACCAGCAGACTCCCAAGGATCTGGAATTGCACCTAATTGCTGACAATTATGCCACCCATAAACATCCCAATGTTCAGGAGTGGCTGGCAAAGCACCCACGTTTCCATATGCACTTCATTCCCACCTCGTCATCATGGTTGAATGCCATCGAGGGATTTTTCGCCAAATTAACCGAGCAACAGCTGCGGCGCGGCATCTTCCGCAGTGTGCTGGAACTAATCCAGGCCATTGATGCTTACCTTGAGCACTCTAATGAGAACCCGAAACCGTTTATCTGGAAAAAATCGGCTGACGAGATTTTGACGAAACTCGCCCCTTTATATGCCGCCCATAATAATAGTAATTAATTATGAAACAAACCACTAGCTTCAAATCCGGTCTGTTTCTAAAGACATCGCCCTGGCATGGGCCACGCGGCAGAAATATTCCACCGGAGCATCCATTCGACCGCTCTCCAAATACGCGTGGGCCGGACACCAAAGACAGAGATTTAGTAGGTGACAGGCCCGGCACTTTTTTAGAAAATCAAGGTCTTGGGAGATTGTTTCACGCACTTTAGGAACTAGATGATCCCAGGCCGCATTTAAGCTGCCCCGGCGCAGATCAGAGATACAATCCGGATGCCAAAGCGAGGGGCAGAGCCGGAATTGACCATCGTAGCTAACGGCAAAGCTCCTCTGGCCGGCTCCGCAGTGGAAAAGGTGACCGCAAGCAGGGTGCGCTCGGTCCGCTCCAATCAGCCGGCCGCAGTTCTGATTTAGGGCCAGAAAACGTTCAGGGTCGGCCCTCTCGATGGCCACGATCTCTTCAGGGGAAAGCCGCTGGCCTCGGATCTCCTCGTTGCGCAAGGGATTACCATCGAACCGCAGGTGCAATTGAGGATCGAAGCGGAAGTAATCTTTGGTGTGTACACGGCAGAACTCGGCAATTGCGGGAAGTTCATGGACGTTGATCTTGAGGGCCATGGCCTTGAATCGTACCTTAACGCCGGCCTTCAGCAGCAGTTCGAGGCCGCGCCGGAAGGCGGCAAAGGAGCCGGGCCGACGAGTTACACCCTCATAGGTTTCCCCAGTGACCCCGTATACGGTAATTTCTAGGTTTCGAGGCGGGTATTTCTTAAAAAACTTTACATGCTCTGGGGTGACCAAGCACCCATTGGTGAAGACCGAAACCAGCAAGCCTATCCGCTTTAAAGCTAAGAAGATCTCAAAAAAGTCTTCCCGAAGTAAGGGTTCCCCCCCGGTGAGGAGACACCACATGGCACCCATGGAAACAGCCTCCCGGGCAATTTTAAGGATATCCTCAAAGGAAAGTTCTTTGGCTTTGGCCTCCTGGTCGTCCACCGGCAAGTTGATGTAGCAATGACGGCAGTCGTTGTTGCACCGTGCGGTGATTTCTATATCAAAGGAGAGAGGCACCCGCTTGTCTTTTATCTTTTCCCAGAGGAGAAAATCCGGGAGAGATTGAGAGTAAACAAAATTCTCAATCACGTTTTCCACCCTTTCAAGAACGGCCACAGAACCGCCCCGGACCATTTGATAACCGGATTCAGCCACCCACGATAGTTTAACCAGGCTATAAGCCGTCTCTCCGGACCCAGTCCCAATCGCACCTGATGGCCGTTACGTGTGACTTTGGTTAACAGTCCCAGTATGTTATCGAAGGAAATTAAGCCGTCCGGTTCCAAAACATTATCGCCCTGGAGCAGCAAGCCCTGATGCCGACGGGCAATCACCCGATGTACCAAGAGCTTGCTCATTTCCGGGTGACAAAATGCCACCACATCTCCTGCCTGCGAATGTCGCGCTGGCTTAGGGGATACGGTGATCACGTCACCGTCTCGGATAAAGGGGTGCATGCTAAACCCTCGGGCTTTGAACCTGAACTGCGCTTTCCGGGCCATCAATGCTTGCAGCAAGTCTCGAAGGGTGGGGCCCGAAAGGGAAGCCACCCCACCGTGGACGCCGTAGAAGCAAGGTTTTTGCTGGTTAGACCGCAAGCAGTATCCTCCTTTGGACTAACTCTTGCACCAAGCCCAAGACATCCCTCTCAATCTCCCCTGAAGGGGCCTGGTACTCAGCGGCAAGCTCAGCGATCACGTCGTTCAGGCTGCGTCGGCCATCCAGCTTATTCCAGATGGCCTTGCCGGTCTCGTTGAGGGTGTAGAGTTCATCTTCCAGGTCGCCAATGCCGGCCATTAGGGGAACGATGATAATCTCACCTTCGATTTCCCGGGCTACCACATCTTCGGAGACGGTATACACCGCATCACGGCTTAGTATCATATCTGCTTGATCCTCTCTTTCCAATCTGTAATTTCCCAACTCAGTTCCCCCTCCCTCAGTAAACCCAGATCCCGGGCTTGAGCGTGGGCCACCCGGCACAGGTACTCCACCGGCGTATCCAGAGTCCCGTGTTCGGCCCAAGATTTGGCCGGGCACTGCTCACAAAGGCCCGCTAAAAAGCAAAGGGCGCAGCGGGCCAGGTAGTCGGAGTTGGTGGCTCTAACCTCCTCCCGTAGGCGGGGAAAAAAACTTGTCAGGGCGATTTTAAGGGAGCCTCTTGTTAAATCATAGACCATATCCGGGTGCCGCATGAGCAGGCAGGGTTGCAACATGCCGTATGCATCGACACAAGCGTTGTGACCCGCTCCACAAAAGAAAAGTTGGTCTCCTGGGGGGCCCGTAAACTTTCTGCAGAACTCTCGCGTCTCTTTGAGATATGAATGTCCATGCCTCCGCAATATCGCCACCCCTTCATCAGGGGTCATTCGGACGCTCTCAATGAGACGATTTTTCGATGCTGAATCTCTCCGGCCCCGGAGATCAAAAAACATTGAAAAAGCGGGGGGACTTTCCATGGCCGGGAGAGTGGCCGCCCAGATCTCGAAAGAGTCTATCTCCTCGCTGTTTGGCGGCAAGAGTGCCCCCTTGACCACAAAGGGGATCTTTCGCTCGAGCAACAGACCGACCCCGCGCCTGAATTCCTCGTAGGAACCGGGGACCCGAGACACGGCTTCATAAGACTGCGGTTTCATGCCGTAAACGGTGACCTCAATTTTTTCCAGAGGCGGAATGCGGGCGAACAGGTCTGCCAGTTCCGGCGTGATCAAGCGAGCGTTGGTAAAAAGAAGCACCTTAAGACCCAGCCGGCGTGCGAACAGATAAAGCTCGATAAAATTTTCCCGTAACAGAGGCTCGCCGCCGGTGAACCTTACTGTAAGTGCACCCAGGGCAGCAGCTTCCTCCAGGATTCTCTGAGTATCTGTGGTGACGAGTTCTCTTTGTCTGGCCGCATCATCTTCCAGAAGATTGATGAAGCAGTGGATGCAATTGTTATTACAGCGTTCGGTGAGTTCCAAATCCAGGCTCCCGAGCACAGGGGTTCGCTTCTGAAATACCCGGTGCCGGGCAACATTGACTTTGGCAACATAAGGGGAATCGGCGTCGCGCATCGCGCTCGTACCTAATCTATCGATCTTCGCTGGCGCACAAGTTTCTCCAACTCGGCAACAATCTTGCCGCTCATGTCAAACTCCATGGCGTAGCAGGGGATTTCCCTGGCCAAAACCCCGATAAGTGCCAGCATCTTGTCCCACCAACTCGGCGAAACCAAAGATTTGATCAAACAAGAAAGCAAATAACCAATTATCTCCTTGCGATTTTCCAGAAGCTTGAGGTTGTTGTCGGTCGACTTGTGCGGAAAGAAGATGGCGCTCAACGGAGCCGAGGCGGCGGATATAAGGGGTACCTCGCCATGGCTCCATGTACCGTGCATCCGGAACCCTTCCGGCCAGCGACGGACGATGTTGCGGTCGTCGCAGAGGATCTCGCCTTTTCCCTGGAACATTTTCACCGTGGTTGACTTGCCGGCCCCTGAGTGACCTACAAAGAGGAGTCCCTGCCCATCCAAGACAGCACCACTGGAATGGAAAATGCACCCCTGCCGGTCGGCCAGGACCCGGGTCAGCACGATCTGGTCAGTTCCAAGTAGAGATAGGGACTGGAGGTTGCCTTGGCTAAACTGGGAATTGTCCTTGTGATAAATTCTTGCACGGGTATGGTCGCGATTGAACACCGCAACTGGATTGAAACTATCTCCAGGCGCAGTTCCCAAATAGATCCAGGAATCGCCTTTTCGATAGATGCGCCAGGGGATTTCATGACGGACTATCTGGCCAAGATCTGTCTTATCGAGGTTGGGTAGGTCAAAATGATGCCGTATGGAGATAGTGTCACACCCTGCCTCCTGCACCTCAAACTGCCTGAATTTTTCGGAAAAGGTTCGATCGGTGATAGGGAGGTCCGCCTCCACTTGAAGAGTAATTCCGGCAATTTCATAGTAACGACGATGGTTAAGTTTCCAGTTTTCTTTAAAAGTCATATTTTCTCTGGCCATCTGGCAGAGATAATCTACCTTGGCACCATGGCGGCCATGCTCCAGGTACCCGTAGACATCGCACCAGCGGCAATCATTGCGCAGATTGCAGACTGCACAATTTTCCAGAAATTCTGACCCGCCGCGAACGCGATTAACCAGGGAGGGGATAAAAGTCTCCCAGGCCTCCTGGAACATACCGTTACGGAGATCGTACCGCAGGGCAGGGTCCTTGATGAAAGAACAGAATGTCATATGGCCGTAGGGATCGACGTGAAAATCCCTGCGGCTCCCGATACAATCTGCAAAGAGAACATCATTCCGGCCCACTCTGTGGCAGAGTGTTTCCTCCTGGTCAGCCAGCCACTCCTCATACGACAGGTCCGGCTTATCGAGTTCAATGACCACCCTCGGATCAAGGCGCTGGCGGGCAATTTCAGCATTTCGGCGGCGCGAGCCGCAGGCAGAGAGATATAACCAGGCAGCGCCAATCCGGTAATGAGAGCTCAGAGATTGGGCCAGTTCCACCATCGCATCAAACTGGTGATAGTTGCTCCGCATGGGGATGAGTTGCACGGTGAAACCGGCGCCGGCTTCCTTGAGGTAAGCAAACCCTTGCATGGTGGCTTCGAATGAGCCCGGGTTGCGGGTGATATGATCGTGGACGTCTGCCGTGGCGCCATAAAGGGCAACCATCTTATTGCCCTTGCGTTTCAAGAGGTGAGCAATCTCGGGGTTTATCAGCGTGCCGTTGGTATTAAGGCTGTATGAAACCGATTTGGAGGTAATGTATCCGAAGATCTCCGGAAAATCAGGGCGCAGCATAGGCTCGCCGCCGGAGATGTTCCATTTCTGACAACCCATCTTCCTGGCTTCATTCACTACCCGTTTGATTTCTTCGAAGGAAAGTTCACTTTTTCTCTCCTTCGCTTTAGGGGAAATCCTCAGCCAGCAATGGCGGCAGTTATTATTGCACCGATAGGTTAGGTCAAGGTTTCCTTCCAGGGGAATCCGGGGAATCGACGCAGGAAATCGTTTTAGACTAATGTAGGGTTGATTTCTTTCCATGGGCTTTGTGAGGGCAGGAAATTCCACCTTTGTGCATTCCATGATCTTTATATTATCACGCTAAGGTACGTTAAACCAAATTTTTATATCCGCTTATCGCCTTAGCTCCGAAAGGGTAACACTTTGACGAATTGTTATATTCCGAGATTATGCCGCATACATAGCTATTTCTGTCCCGTCGCCCCGCTCCTGGCCGACCTTGCCAGCCTGGAGCACCTCCAGCAATAACGCCCCCAACCTTGGACTAACTCCCCAGGTCGAAACGTGAACACGCCGCAGAAAGCGTCTATCGCTTTTTTACGGCCATTGTGGGGTCAAGGCTCAGCGTGCTCCCTGGGCTGGCCATGAACGTGTCCTCTCCGGCTTATCCCCCGGCCAAAAATCGATTAAAAATTTTTTTGGGCCGGGCATCATCCCGGGGGGGGGTGGCAGGCTCCCCGAAGATGATGTGCCAGACGCCTTCAGAGGGGTGCGAATTTTTGCGACCGAAATTTTGAAAAAATTTGAATGCGGGGCGTGCAAGGTGGAGGGGACCGCTCTCGACTTCCGGAATCGGGGTTTTGGCCTCAACTTGGCCGTGCACCTTGCAGGTTCATGGCAAAGGGGGCCAAGGGCAGGATTAAGGACAACATAAATAAAAAGAGGCTCAATCTAAATAAATCAAGCCTCTTTTTGCCATGCTCGCCTTGTCAAGCCCTGCCAGGCCTAAGGAACCGCGAGACGCCACGCCTTGCCTGGACGAGCAGCGATCTACCCTGCCTCCCTAAATCCTGTCATGGCCCAGTAATTTAGCTTCATCCGCAAGGCATATCGTATTTTATTTTTAGCATAAATCTAATGAGGTGGCAAGGTTTTTTTGCAAGGTTCGAGCGTCTTCCCATCTTCTCCTGGCCGACCTCGCCCGCCGGGGACACCGGCAACCTGAAATGCGCCCCCAAGCCCTCCACCAACCAAGGTAGATCAACTGCTCTCAGGGGCGTCACAGCGCCGCCACGGCCACGGAAGGGGGCACCCACAGGTAAAGGCATGGGGTAACCTGGCCACGCGGCCATTGGTCCGCCGGCCCCAGTCAAACGCCGCCCGCCACCCTGCCGGATTTTTGGTTTGAAAATTTTTGGGGAAAAAGAAGGCCGGGGGGGGTGATTTCTGCCGGGGTCTCGCCGGGACGCAAAAACGGTATGAATAATATTTTGGGGTTGGTGTCCGGGGCAAGCATAATCCATAGGGGGGGATAGGAGTCCCGTCTCCGGGTTTCCCTCCTGGGCCGGGAGGAGGGGGACGCACAGGGCCGGCAGGTGCAGGGGGGGCGGCGGGCGACGGCGGCCACCCAGGACGCTGTGCTGGGGCCGGGGCGCTGGGGCCGGGGCGGCCAGGGCAAACAAGAGCAAGGGCAGTGCCGCAGGTGCAGCATGACAAGGGCATACCCTCCCCCACTACCTGCCTACCTATCACATAGAGCATGAGCATGGGCAGCATGGCAGGCGTGGGCAGCCGGGGGGCTGGGTGGTGGTGGCGCCGGGGCGGTGGTCTGGGTCCGGGGCGACGGCAGGGCAGGCAGGTAGGGCAGGCAACCAGGGCAGCGTCTATCCGGGAGCGCCTCTGCTGGGGCCGGGCCGGGGGGCGGCGGCGGCCGGCCGACCGAGGTCCGAGGGCAGCGGCGGGCGGCGGGCATAAGAAAGGGAGAAGAAGGTCAATGTCCTTCGCTATGCTCGGGTCCGGTTGTCCACTATCCTGACCCTTCTCCACACCCCCAACTTGCTCTTGAAGCACCACGAGCCCAGATCCCGATTCCTCACCAATAGGTCTGACCAGCGAAGTCGAGTCGAGAGGTCCGGAGTAGGAAGGAGGGCTACTTGTGCATGCCGAGCATCCCAACCTTCCGGGGCGGCATGATCAGAAAGCTGGGCCAGGTGCGGCCAGGGGAGGGGCGCTAAAAAGGGAGAGGGCTGGGGCGATACCTTTATTATCTGTCGGTCCTTTTCTGTTTCAGGCTCCCAGCACCCTCAATTTTGCTACCCCAACTGCTACCCCAACATAAAAATGGGGTCAGCCAAATCAGCTAACCCCTTGATTTCTTTGGTAGGCCGTCGGGGGCTCGAACCCCAAACCTAGTGATTAAGAGTCTCGCCAAATGTTGTTTTAGCACGTTTCAAGACCTCCCAGAATAAACCTCTTGCTCAATAAAATCACTTGACAATCTAAACTGTTATCTATATTCTTGTACCAAGATGTTCCATTATATCCTTTACATTGCCAAGCAAAAAGTGCTAGCCAAAATGCTAGCCACGGCGATAGCCAGAAAGGGGCGATGGTGATGAAACTGACAGATATGCTTTTAAGGAACATGAAGCCTCAGGCACAGCGTTATCTGGTCTGGGCCGATCATGGGCTCGGAGTTCGGGTTTCTCCTAAGGGAAGGAAGAGCTTCGTTTATATGTATCGGCATGAGGGGAAAGCCCGGTTTTTGACGTTGGGAGACTATCCCCGGATGACCCTGGCCGACGCCCACAAGGCCCATGCTGAGGCCATGAAGAAGGTTGAGGAAGGCATTGACCCGGGGGCCGCGACTGTGAATGAACGAAAGGAGGAACGCAAGGCCCCAACAGTGGCAGCCCTTGCCGATGAGTATATTGAGCGATGGGCCAAGCCCCGAAAAAAGTCGTGGAAGGTTGACCTGCGCATCTTACAGAAAGATGTACTCCCCGAGTGGGGGCGCCGTAAGGCCAAGGATATTACCCGGCGTGATGTTAAAGATTTGCTAAATAAAGTGTTAGATCGGGGTGCGCCCATTGGCGCAAACCGGCTTTTAGCCCTACTCCGTAAAATGTTTAACTATGCGGTGGATGAGTTAGAAATTATCATTACTTCCCCTTGTTTAAAGATTAAGTCCCCGGCACCGGAGAACCGCAGGGACCGAGTTTTGACCGCGGCTGAAATCTACGCCTTCTGGAATGGACTTGACGAAGCAAGAATGGCTGAGGGGACGAAGTTGATCCTCAAGCTACAACTGGTAACCGGGCAGAGGAAGGGTGAAATCGTGTCGGCGGCCTGGGAGGAAATTGATTTGACCTGGTGGACGATACCCGCGAAGCAGACAATGCTGAGGCTAACTCACCATGTTGAGGATGGGTTGGCAAAGAATAAATTGGCTCACCGTGTTTTCCTCGCTCCTATGGCGGTTGAGTTGCTCCAAAGGGTCAAAGCCCTATCAGGAGACAGCCCCTGGCTTTTCCCATCGCCCCGGGGTAATAAGCCCATCAGCGGAGCGGCCGTAGACCATGCCTTGCGTCTTGCCCTTAATTCACTTGAGATGGAACACTTTACGCCCCATGATTTGAGAAGGAGCGCTGCAACTTTCATGACCGGCTCCTGCGGCGTCCCCCGTTTGGTGGTCAGTAAAATTTTAAATCATTCGGAGCCGCACATAACCGCCGTTTATGACCGGGCCAGTTATGACAAAGAGAAGCAGATGGCCCTGGAAACCTGGGGACGCAAGCTCCAGACCATAGTCGAGGGGACCGAACCCTCCAACGTGATCCCGTTGGTCCGCGGCGGTTGAGCAGGACAGAAAACCAAGTTTCCCCCCTTACCCTCTGTGTCAATGTGGATGAGACACCCCCCCTATAGTAAATTAGTGTAGGGCGGGGAGAAAAGCATATGGAAGAAGCCAGGCAAACCAGAATGCATGAGTTCCCCCAGGGAGGGCCGGCAGGGGGCACGGAACGGAGGACAGGACGGCATCCTCAACGTCTTGGGGGGATTTTCCTTGAGAAAGCTTTGGGAGGACATAGCGGATGAATGACGACCATAAAAAAGAGGGAACTCAGGCAGGAAACGACGTAACCAGCGAAGAGGAAGAGGTAAAAGAACTACCTCCGCCCAATAAGCATCGGTCGAAGGGCTGGAAGAAAATAGATTTCAAGCCAAGGGAACAGGCCGAGGCTGAACGGCTTTTCTTTCTTTTTTTCCCTGAAGCCTCACATTGGGAAACACCTTCTATCCTCTTGCCTTTTAATCCTACCAACTATTTCCCGGAATTTAAGCAGGAAGCTCTTGCAATTCTGAGTACTGGAATCATTGGGGAGGATGGACTCAAGGGTCATAAGGAGACTTTCCCTGTTAACCAGAGAGATTTAATTATTGCCCTGTTAGAGACAGATTTTAAATATCGCGATGTTACCTTTTTCCCCGGAGATATTCTAAAGCGATTCGATAGAGATTTTAATAGCATGGCCGCGATAGCCAGCCTCGCTGGTGTTACAGATAAGAAGATCAAAAATGTCCGAGATGATCTGCAAAAATGGCGAGACAAAATATCTCAAGCGGTCTCCCAAGGCATTTTTCCTTCTAATTGGCGCGAGCTCATGAAGGAGGAGTTAATTTCTTCATATGAGTATCATCCCAAATCACAAGCCCAAGCGTTTGCCATTATATTTTTGGGATATGCCCCCACAGCCAGTGACAAAATAATAGCCACATGGGTTAATGCCGTCCTTAAATCTTTGCAGTGCCATACAGCAAGCGAGTCGAAGCTACGCGAATATATTAGCAAAGAGCGTGAGCTAAGATCATCGCTTCCCCGAAAACCTTCTAAGAACCCACAATAGACCATCCTTTTTACTTGCCCCCGATCGCCCCAGAAATGGGGCTTTTTTGTTCAATCTGGGGGCAGTAGGTTTTACCTGCCCCCAAAACATATTAAAAATGTCAGTTTTTGTGTTATCCGGGGGCAAGTAAGACTGGTCCTTCTATTGAAAGGATGGGTCCTTCTATTGAAAATTCCATTGACATTACTGTTGAAGGACGTATCATTATGCTTAGTAATGAATCGCATAAGAGGTGTGATCATGGGACAACAAGTTCTTAGAACTAAACAGGTTGTTGCGGAGTATGCCGTATCTCGTACTTTCATTTGGAGGGGCGAGAAAGCAGGCACCTTCCCAAAACGCGTTAAGCTCGGGGCGAGGGCCGTCGGCTGGTTAAGAAGTGACTTGGAAGCCTGGCTCCAGGGGCTGAAAGAACCCCCGCCGGCCGGTGACCCCGAAGCCCGACGTGCGGGGTGATTCCATGACCACCGCGATCATCGAACCCACCGGCGCTCCCGGCCAAGACCGGGGGGCGGCTGGTGAAAGGTAATGATTGACCCTCAGGAACCTCGTTATTGTCCGAACTTCCAAGACGGACAACCCGGGTAGGATACGGATATGAATGATTTATCCTTTCTGGAACGTTTGGCTGACCGCCTCCGGTCGAGTGAGCATAAAAGCCCTCACTTCAAAGATAACGGCCAATCTATGTCCAATTTGATTTGCCCGGAGTGTGGCGATAAGACCGCCTGGGCTTACACTAAGGCACCCTGGTCGATCAACTGCAACCGGCTTAACAAATGCGGGGCGAAGACCAAGACCCTGGACTTATTTCCTGACTTAATTTTGAATATCGAGAAAGAATTTGCCTATAGCCCTGAAGATCCCAATAGGCCAGCCACCGCTTACCTCAATAGGAGGGGATTGCATGAGTCTTCAAATGGTCTTAACTATCGCTTTATGGCGAACATTAGGGGAAGTGGCAGCGGTGCCGTCATGTTTCCAGTCGGCAAGGATTCCAAAGGTGACACGATTTACAACGGCCGGCTCTTTAACCCACCGGCCGGCGTGGGCAAAACTCATAACATTGGCAGCACCGCCGGCGTTTTATGGAGACATCCCGGGATTGAATATGATTCGGAGAAGGAAATCTTTCTCACAGAAGGAATTATCAATGCACTCTCCTTGATTGAACTTGGGCACCAAGCCATTGCTGTCCTCTCTGCCGGGCAGGACCCAGCCAAACTTGATCTCTCGGAATTTAAAAAGTTGGTCTTCGCTTTTGATTCTGATGAGGCAGGCAAAAAAGCTTTAAAGAAGTGGATGAAACAATATCCCACTGCCAACGCAGTATTCCCCCTCAAGGGAGATTGGAATGACCTCCTTACTTCATTACCAAAAGAGAAAGCGCAATCTTTTTTTCTGGAAAAGAGGTTGGAATTTGAGGTTATGGCGAAATTGGCTCTTGCAAAAAGTGCCTATGAGTATGCCAAGATTTTTGACGAATTTTACAATAGATCACCAGATATATTTGAGTTTGGTGGGTGTTACTACTTTGCTTTCTACAAAGATGTCAAAGGTGAACGTTACCTTAAAACTATTAGGGTATCAAATTTCACCATCGGTGTTGATCACTACCAACTCGATACCTCAAATTCAGAAGAACCAGTCAACAAATTTTACCTAAATATTAATCCCCAAAAGGGTCGCTCGACATCTTGTGTTGTTACTGCTCAAGAACTGGCCTCCTCACAGGGACTAACTACGATGTTTATGCAGCGAGCCCGTGGTCTTTGGGAGGGTGACCGCCCGGCCTCCTTGGCTCTTGCCCGGATGATTGTCGAGGCCGGTGCTCCTGTTGTACGTCAGCTACAGACCGTTGGGTATGATCCAGAGTCAGGTTGCTATGTCTTCAAGCACTTTCTGATCAACCCCAAAGGCGATTTCCTAACGCCCAACAAGCACGGATTTTTTGATGTCTCCCGCGCCATAAGCATTAGACCCGCCCCTCACCCAACATTGAACCCGATTAAAGGGATAACGCCTAAGGAAATCTGGTTGTTGATTTACCTTGCTTGGGGCCCTAAAGGAATAACCGCTTTGGCGTGGGTGGTAGCAGGGTGGTGGGTGAACCAGATTAAGGCTCAGATTGGATTTTTTCCATTTTTATCTCTGTGGAAGGATCCCCAAACTGGTAAGACCCGGTTGACCAGAATTTTAAATGCCCTCCAGGGGCTGGATGAAGAGGGTCTGCCCATGACCAAGGTCAACACGGGCAAGGGGGAAATCCGCAAGCTGGCTCAGAGATCAGGGCTCTTCAAAGCTCTCTTAGAAGCGAACAATGCCGATAGGGCCAAGTTTGAAATCGAGACGATTCTCCCCCTTTACAACGTCAACCCTCTTCAAACAACTGCTACAAAGACTCTAGATATTCAGACCAGAGAAGTACCATTCCTTGCATCTCTAATGTTTGTTCAGAATAAAGAGCCCTTCAAAACTAAACCACAGAAGGAGCGTGTAATTTCCCTTCAATTTCTAAAAGAAGAAATTACGCCAAAAACAAGTGAAGCATTCCATAGCTTGATTAAAAAACCGTTGCCGGAACTTGCCTATTTTATTGTTATTATTATGTCACAACGGCAGCAAATTGAATCAGGCTGGCATATTGAATTTTTAAAAGCTAAAAAAGAGCTTTACGAGACAATACCTGATAACCGCTTAAATGAGAATTATGCGTTGATATTAGCATTCCATCGTCTACTTTGTGCTTTGCTTGGAGTCAACTATGATTTGAAGCCATATATTGAAGATATTGGACAAAAGAAATATGAAGAATGCAATCAAAGAAATGAAACTATTGCGGACTATTTCTTCAATCTACTACTTGGAAATGAGATCAACGAAGACAAAGAAGATCCATGTTATAAAATAATTGAAAACCAGCATCAAATCTATATTCATTTAGGAAAGGCAATAATGGCAATTGAGAAAAAAGGATTGCCTCTTAAAGTTCAGCTCAAAGATCTTCAGGGGTCTCTGCAAGATCATCCATCCTTCATTCAGAGTAATGCCGGAAGACAACTTGGTGGAACCTACACGAAGGTCTGGATTTTTGACCTTCAAAAGATCGTCGAGGAAGTATGAGGTTTCAGAGGTTTCACCCAAGTTTCACGAGAGGTTTCACATATTTATTAATGATTATAGATATATAACTATATAAAACTATATATGAAACCTCTGAAACCTCATTTTCTATATATAAGGCTTACTGACAATGGCAACTGGGTACGAAAAAATTTTAGCCTTGATTGATAAAAAAAATGAAAAAGTGGTTTCAGAGGTTTCACCACGCATAAACAATGGATTTTACTCAATAAACAGTGAAACCTCCCTGAAACCTCGGGGGTTTCAGGCAGCAGGGCCAGAGGTTTCAGGGGGGCAGGCCACCTCCCCCTCTTTGCCTGATGAGGCCCCCGATTGGATCGAAGAGATTATTGATCTTACCGTAACCGGCCAGTTGACTGAAGCAGTCCCCGTCTCAGTAAAACCAGACTACCAGCATATCCTGGGGGAAGGGGTTTGGTTCTGCCCCGATCTGACAACGGCAGAAGGGAAAACACCCGACCTGGCCTTTACCTCGGAAGAGTTGCCAATCATCATCCCTCTTATAATCGAAAACAAGGAACTTGCATCGACCCTTGTCAGCGCGAAGAGAATCTTTGGGGGGACCATCATAGACTCCTCTTTATTGGACTTGCCACCTGCAGAGCACCATGATGGCCAGGCGGGGGCGGAGGATAGACCAGAGCCCGGAGAGGATGCCCCCCTTGATCAGGATACCTCGCACCATCAAGATGGCGGTGGAACTCCGTCTCCCCGAAAAGGACTACCCAGCCGAGGCCGTCACCTCGTCATAATCAGAACCGTGAAGGCTTATCTTCAAAATTTCCCGGAATATACCGGTCCCCGAGCCAGGATAGTGATGGCGATCATGGATGGTCCTGACGCTGGCAAGATCATCGTGGACAACGTCAGTCTACCCCACCCGGAAGAATCAAAGGGCATGCTCCAGCGCCGGGTGCGGCTTGCCTGTCGTCTGGGCCTTGTAGCATGGGGAACCCAAGGCACCGTCCAGATCAATTGGAAGAGCCTGCAGGGGCTATTTTGTCGGGTGGATTTAGTTTACAAGAACCTCGGCGGCGGAGAATTCCTCACGGTCGGCAATTATGAACTTATAGAGTATGGCGCTCACACCCAACCCGCGCACCCCCTCCCCCTGGCCGGCGTGGAGGGGGAGCACGTCATTGATGAGCACCCACCCGTGAACCCCACGGAGAAAGAGCACGTCCTCGTGGACGGTACTTGTTTTTTCGTCGATAGAGGCGATGATTAACCGCAAAAAATTTAGGCCACAAGAGGGGAGGTTAACCCAATGAGCAGCAGATTATCGGACCTTCAAAGAAAGATTTTGCTTCTCTGCCTCGAAAGCAGATTTCTTACCTGTCAGGACATTTTGCGCCAGGTTTTTGGCGGGCGTCAGTACGAAACGGCCCACGCCTCTTTATCCAGATGCCTAACCCGGCTGTGGCTGAGAGGTTTGATTGAATATTGGAAAAACCTAACCCGTTATAGAACAGCAATTACCTTGACGCCCTCGGGCAAAGCGCTGGCCCACACGATAATGGCGGAAGCGGCAAAGAAGCAAATTACCGGTTAAGTGGCCGGAATTGTCAGAAAAAATAGGGATCTTAAATTATTTATTAATTCTAATTATGTCTTAATTAATTAATAATTTCAATATATTGTGCTTTTTAAGTTGAATATTTTTGCAATATTTTTTCGCAATCCTCCGCCCATTACTCATGTTTTTCCCATATTTTTTGAACATTTTTATAACAGTTTTCCACATTTTCACCGAGGAACCAAAATTACCATTAATTAGTAATAGTGTCAGTAAGTTATCCTATAATTTCAAGCCATTTTGTGTGCCCCTGTTCCCTGATATATCCGGTTAAACGGTTACTTACCATCCCGCACAACCTCTCTTCCTCCGGGTCCGCCGGTGTCCTATCGAGATAAAATTATTTTCCGGCCATGAAATTAACCGGCCACACTCCCCAAGAAAG
>JAHIKF010000260.1 GCA_018897875.1 Pseudomonadota bacterium
ATCACTTCCCCCTCTACCTGACCCTCTCCCCCATTGGGGGAGAGGGGAAAAGATGGGACCGATTTGATGCTCTGCCGCCATAAAAACCCGGTGACCTAATCCACCCCCTCTCCCCCCGCTTCGGGGGGAGAGGGTTGGGGTGAGGGGGGGATAGATGACGTGAGCGTATTAATGAAATCCTGTACCCAGTGCGCCCCAACCGCGCGTCCGTTTAGGCTTGACCGCGACTCGGTATAAACGGTGAATTATTTTATCATGTTATACTATCCGGCCGCATAAGCAAACGTCTTTCCCCCACAAAAAAAGCGGCGCCCTCAGGGGGGCGCCGCCGGATTTGCGGCTGCGGCCGGTGGCCGGCCGGCAATGATGGCGTTACGACTTGTTCCGCCGCCGCCGGAACCTCAGCAGGCCCAGACCCACCAGCCCGGAGCCCAGGAGCAGGACGGTGCCGGGGATGGGGATCACCGCCGTCTTGCTGTCAGGCACCACGATCCAGGGGTTGAAATCCTCGGTGTCGGAGCCCGGATCGGTGCCAAAGCCCTTGTTAAAGGCGTAATTACCACCGTCGTTATTGCCGTCTTTGGCGTAGAAATCGCCCCAGATAGGCATGCGCAAGGTGTCAAAGGAGAAAGTATAAATCTGGGTACCTGCTTTAACAAAATCGGTATCCGAGCTAAACTTGATCCCGTAAATATTTGTCGGCATCCCTAGATTAGAAGACCCCGTTTCCCAGAGGGCCGGTACGTATTGACCGACGTATGGTACCTGGATGCCGTTGAAGCCGGAAAAATCACTGCGAAGTGCGGGGTTGGAGACCTCCAAAATCCAGTGGCTCAGGGTCTTGCTAAGCATCCCCCCGAACTCACCCGAGAGGGTATATTCATAATGGAACGGCGCGCCGGCGGTGGCGTCGGTGATATGCCAGGCGATCTTGAAGCCCTAGCCATCCACACCATATGCGCCCTCGGTAGTGAGCTGGCCCGTAACCCGGTCGCCGATTAATTCAATAGAATCCGCCTGGGCCGCCGGAGCCCACAGGGCCACTGCCAGGATTCCAATAATCGCCATTAATTTAATGGATTTCATGGTCGCTTTCCTCTCATATTTCAAGATTAGCTGACCGGCTCCACGCAGACAAAAAAACCGAGTTGCCGGTTTACTGCTTCTTGGCAACCCGGCTATCTCTCAATTTCTGAGACCCGTAGCTTTCCGTCCCCACCTTGCGATGGGTTTGGCTTTTATCAAGCGTGAACTATATATAAAAGTTTTTGCAAGCCGTGTTAAGCTTTTTAGGTTTTTTTCATAAAAATTGAGAGAAAAATGCCAATCATTTATTCACAAGCTCGGGGCCGCAGTCAGCGGGCCGCAACCTCGGCGCCGCCGGCGCCTGAGGTTATCGCCCGGGCTCGCCGGTACTTGCCGCCAACCTCTTGCACTACGAAATAGTTACGCAGCCATAAAATTTTTATGCAAGATTCGTGCAAGATACAGTGAGAAGCTTAAGGCCTTATTATTATTACTTGTTTTGTCTAAAGGGCACGGCGCCGGCCGGGGCAAATTGTTCCAGAAATTAAACGCCTATGGGTTTATATTGTATAACTTATTGAAATAGTGCATTTTATCCGGTAGAAGGTTCTTTCCGGCTCACCCATAAATTGAAACATTTTCGCCTATTACGAAGTTGCAGTCAAAAAACTATGAATACTCATGTCATTCTGAACGGAGCGCAGCGGAGTGAAGAATCTCGGCGGCTTTAAAAGAGAGATTCTTCGCTGCGCTCAGAATGACAAAAAATAGTCTTTTGATTGCTCGTTGGTATAAAAAGTCTGGGGCTCCGGCCCATGGCCCGGCCCCCGGTCAGTCGGTTTCTCTGAAAAAGCCGTCACCAACCGCGCTCAGCCTTGAAATATTTTGGTGGCGCAGGCTTTCAGCCTGTGCAGATTCCCGGCGGGCAGTGCCCGCCCTACATAACTGGGCAGGAGGGCGCGTTTCACGCGCCACTTTATGGTGCGTAAAACGCACCCTGCATTTCTGATCAGTCGGTTAAAAAACTACCAGTTCCCCATCTGGTCATGCTGAGCGCCGCTGAAGAATCTCGCTTTTTCAATTAGTTGAGATCCTTCACTTCGTTCAGGATGACAAAAAACGCGTTTTTCAACCGCCTGCTCTACCTGAAATGGATTTTCTGTTGGGGGATTCCCGGCGGGCAGTGCCCGCCCTACATAACTGGGCGGGCGCACCCCTGGGTGCGCCCCTTAAAGGCGAATAACGTTGGCAGCCGCCTCAGGCCACGGTCACCTCTTTACAGAGGAAGGTGTCCTGGATGGCATTGAAGAGTTCCACCCCTTCCTTCATGGGCCGCTGGAAGGTCTTGCGCCCGGAGATCAGCCCCATGCCCCCGGCCCGCTTGTTGATCACCGCGGTGCGCACCGCGTCGGCCAGGTCGTTCTTACCGGAGCCGCCGCCGGAGTTGATCAGCCCGGCCCGCCCCATGAAGCAGTTGGCCACCTGGTAGCGGCACAGGTCGATGGGGTGGTCGGGCGCCAGCTTGCTGTAGACCAAATCGCTGGTCTTGCCGAACTTGACCGCCTTATAGCCGCCGTTGTTCACCGCCAGCTTCTGCTTGATGATGTCGGCCTCGATGGTCACCCCCAGGTAGTTGGCCTGGCCGGTGAGGTCGGCGGAGCCGTGGAAGTCGCCCTCCTTGGTCTTGAACGCCGGGTTGCGCAGGTAGCACCAGAGGATGCAGGCCATGCCCAGCTCGTGGGCCACTTTAAAGGCCTCGGAAATCTCCAGGATCTGGCGGCGGCACTCCGGGGAGCCGAAATAGATGGTAGCCCCCACCGCCACCGCGCCCAGTTCGAAGGCCTGCTCCACCGAGGCGAAGAGGGTCTGGTCGTAAAAATTGGGGTAGGAGAGCATCTCGTTGTGGTTGAGCTTGACGATGAAGGGGATCTTGTGGGCATATTTCCGGGCCACCGCGCCCAGCACCCCCATGGTCGAGGCCACGGCGTTGCAGCCACCGGCGATGGCCAGCTTGATGATGTTCTCCGGGTCGAAGTAGATGGGGTTGGGGGCAAAGGAGGCGGCGGCGGAATGCTCCACCCCCTGGTCCACCGGCAGGATGGAGAGATAGCCGGTGCCGGCCAGGCGGCCGTGCCCGAACAGGGACGCTAACGAGCGCAAGACCCCCGGGCTCCGGTCGCTCATCATCCAGACCCGGTCAATGAAATCGGGCCCCGGCAGGTGCAGGCTCTCCTTGGAGAACCCTGTGCACTTGTGGTTCAACAGGTCATCGGCCTCTGCGCCTAACAACGATTGGATTTTTTTGATCAAGGGCCACCTCCTTAATGACGGGTTTTAGGTTCTGGGTTTCAGGTTCTGGGTTCCTTGGCGGCGCTCAGGATGACAAAGCAGCATCTTCCCACTTTCCTAAGGTAGCTCTTTTTTATCTATCGGTCAATTTGTCCATGGCCGCGATCTATCTTAAATATGAGGCCTATCCGCGTCTCTGGCAAGGGCTTATTTTAAGCTATCAGCAGTCAGCGGTCAGCTATCAGCAAAAACAAGGACTTATCAAATCGGCTCGATAACGATTGGTTCCCTGGAATAATACAACCAATTGTTTTGATTTATAAAGCTGACCGCTGAAACCTGATAGCTGAACGCTTACGGCTTATTTTATTTTGGCCTGGCTGCAGTTATCAATTCCACCGCCACCCGGGCGGCCCGGGCCGAGGCCCCCGGTCCCCCGAGGCGGCGGATCACCGTGGCCAGGCCGCGCCGCACCGCGTTTATGCGCCCCGGGTCCTGGATGAGACTCAAGACCTCGTGCACCAGACGCTCCGGGGTGAAATCGTCCTGAAGGAGTTCGGGAAACACCCGCTCCCCGGCCAACAGATTGGCCATGCCCATATGCTCCACCCGGACGAGCCGGCGGGCCAACGCAAAGGTCAAGGGTGACACCCGGTAGACGATGACCGTGGGCGCCCCCGCCAGGGCCGCCTCCACCGTGGCCGTGCCCGAGGCCACCACCGCAACGTGGGCCGCGCCCAGGGCCTGGTAGGCCTGGCCGGGGATGATTCTGAGCTGCAAGGCCGTAGGGGCGGGTTTAAAACCCGCCCCTACACCATCTTCCCCGGAAACTATCGACTGAACCAAGCCCTCCGGGGCGGTGGAGGCCAGGGGCAGGATAAACTGGGTCTGGGGGATGCTCCGGTGGATGAGGCTGGCGGCCTTAAGCATCGCGGGCAGGTGCCGCTCGATTTCACCGGCCCGGCTGCCGGGGAGCAGGGCGATGGTGAGGGCCTCCGGGTCCAGGTTATGCCCCAGCAAAAAGGTCCGCCGGTCCGTGAGGGGCGGCAGGGTTTCCCTAAAGGGGTGGCCGACGTAATCCACCGCCACGCCTTGGGCCCGGTAAAAGTCGGCCTCAAAGGGGAAGATGACCACCAGGCGGTCGGTGAGGCGAGCCAGGGTGCGCACCCGGTAGGTGCGCCAGGCCCAGACCTGGGGGCTGATGTAGTACAACACCGGCACCCGGTAGTATTTGGCCAGGCGGGCCACCCAGAAATTGAAGTCGGGAAAATCCACCAGGATGGCCAGGTCCGGACGGGCGGTTTTCAGGACGCGGCCGATGCTTCGCAGGGCCTTCCAGATGGCGGGCAAGTGGCCCACCACTTCCATGAGGCCCACCACGGCCAACTCCGAGGCGGGGGTGAGAATCCGCACCCCCTGGGCGCGCATTTCCTCGCCCCCCACCCCGAGAAACTCAGCAACGGGGCAGAACTCCCGCATGGCCGCCACCAGCCGGGCGGCATGGTCGTCCCCGGAGGCCTCCCCGGCGACCACGAGGATTTGGGGGGGCTTACGCCCCGGGGGAAAAGGCGAAAAGGGGAAAAGGGGAAAAGGGTTGCAACCATTACCTGTATTGCTCTTCATATTATCCTTTACACCTTATATTCTGGTTCCCAAATTGGAATTGGGAACCAGAATACGGTGCGTAAGACGCACCCTACGAGAACCTTTCGCAGCAGTCGGGCCTGGTGCGCGGTGCGCACCCTACATTAACTTTGCTTGGCATAAGTAAGACTTCCAGTGCAGCTTGGATTCCATATTTGAGTTCCCAAGCCCCGCTTGTGAACCAGAATTATGAAGCCAATTCGTTTTTAATCTTCTTTCCCTTTTCGCCTTTTTCCCTCTTCCCCTTTTCCCCCCAATTCATTAACCCACATCATCTGCGGGAACGCACCGCAAACACCTGTCTGCCGAGGGCGTAGTCTATGCCGTGATAGCCCACCAGGCCGCTGTAGAAGGCGTAGCCCCAGGCCGACACGGCGTTGTTCAGCTGCCCAGACCAGACCCAGACCCCGGGGGATTGGAATAGCGGGTCCATATTGTTAGGGGAGGCCCCTTTTTGATAGATGCCTATCAATTCCGCAACGGTGGGCATACGCCAGCCACCCCCGGCCACGGTGAGACTCTCCGTCCAGGCCTTGGCCTGGTGCCAGTTATTGTCTCGGTTGGGGGCAACATACCAATCAAGGCCAGTGACGCTGTCGGTGATAACCCCATTATCGGCTTTGGTAAATCTGGGTTGGACCGGGTTAACCTCCGTCATGGTTCGGCCCTTACCGCAACCCCACACCACCAGCAAAATTAAAGCCACCAGGCCCAAACGATACCACCGTGCCATGGTTAATCCTCCAGCGGTTAATCAGGGGAAAATACTCATAACCGGGCCTTCCTTCTCGTCCCATGGCTCAGCTTGGGAACCAGAATATGCAGCCGATTCGTTTTCAATCTTTTTCCCCTTTTCGCCTTTTTCCCTCTTCCCCTTTTCCCCCCAAATCTTTACCCTTTCGCCAGCTTCATGGCGGCGTTGATTTCCAGGGCCAGGTCCAGTGCGGCCCGACCGGCCTCACCGGTGATGGGCGCTTCGCCGCCGTCCTGAATGGTCTGGACAAAGGCAGTGATCTCTTTGAGCAGGACATCTTCCTGAGAAAACCGGCGGGTCTCCAATGCCACCCCCGGCAGCGGCCCCATAGCCCCGTCCTTCCGTGAGGCGGCGGTGAGTTCCCGGTTCTCAAAATCCACCGCCAGGTAGGCCTCGGGCTGGAAGAGGCGGAACTTGCGCATGGACTTGAAGGACATGCGGGAGGCGGTGAGGTTGGCGATGCAGCCGTTGGCGAACTCCAGCCGGACGTTGGCCAGGTCCACGCGGTCGGTGAGCACCGAGATGCCCGCGGCGCGAATCTCGGAAACGGGCGAGGGCACCAGGTTGAGCACATGATCCAGGTCGTGGATCATTAAATCCAGGACCACGTCCACGTCGGTGCCCCGCTCCTTGAAGAACGACAGGCGATGGCTCTCGATGAACCTGGGCTGGGTCACCCGGCTTTTCAGCTCTTCCATGGCGGAGTTATACCGCTCCAGGTGGCCCACCATGAGGATGAGGCCGCGCTCCCGGGATAGGTGCACCAGTTCGTCGGCCTCGGCCACGGTGGTGGTAATGGGCTTTTCCACCAGCACCTGGCACCCGGCGGCAAGTGCGTCCCGGACCACGGCAAAATGCTGGGAGGTGGGGACCGCCACGCTCACCGCCGACACCAGCGGCAGGAGTTCCCGGTAGTCGCCAAAATCCCGGGTGTGCAAGGCGTGAGCCACCTTGCGGGCCTGGTCCCGGTTGAGATCGGCCACCCCCACCAACTCAGTTTCGGCCAGAGCAGCATACTTTTCGGCGTGAAAGCGGCCCAAATATCCCACGCCAATGACACCCACTTTTACCGGTTCGGTCATTTCGGTCCTTTCTTCCCTAAAGGCACCCGCGCCCCAATCAAACATGGGCCTTTGGCCCACCCGTAAAGCATGACAAATTTCAGTGGGGCGGGCCTCTGTGCCCGCCGATGGTGCGCGGTGCGCACCCTACATTAACTTTGAACTTTGAACTTTGAACTTTTCGGAACAAGATACGGACCGCCGCAGTCGGCGCGCCGTTTTGCCCATGATACCGGAAAATGGCCTGACAAGGCAATGAAAACCGGGGCAAATACCGTTTGACAAGTGCGGCTCGAAACGATAATACTTTTCAGTACGTTTTCCGGAGGTAGGCTAAATGGTGGAGAAGGCGAAATTCATCTGGTTTGACGGCAAATTCATCCCCTGGGAGCAGGCTCAGGTCCACGTCCTGACCCACACCCTGCACTACGGGTTGGGAGTTTTTGAAGGCATTCGGGCTTACCATTGTCACGATGGACGCACGGCCATTTTCCGTCTCAAGGAGCATATTCAGCGCCTGTACGATTCCGGCCACGTCATGATGATCGACATTCCCTTCAAAAAGGACGAAATCGAGGCGGCCTGCTGCGAAATCCTCCGGCTCAACGGGCAGAAGGAGGCGTATATCCGCCCCCTGGTGTTTTTGGGGGAAGGGGTTATGGGACTCCACCCCAAGGGCAGCCCCATACAGGTGGCCATTATCAGTTGGGTCTGGGGGGCCTACCTGGGGGACGAAGGCCTGCGCCGGGGCATCCGGGTCAAAACCTCATCCTTCACCCGCCATCACGTCAACATCGCCATGACCAAGACCAAGACCGTGGGCAACTACGTCAACTCCATCATGGCCAAACTCGAGGCGGTGCATGCGGGCTACGACGAGGCGTTGCTGTTGGATACCGCCGGGTATGTCTGTGAGGCTTCCGGGGAAAACATTTTCCTCGTCAAGGACGGCATCCTTAAGACACCGCCGATGACGTCCATCCTGCCGGGCATCACCCGGGACTGCGTCATCACGCTGGCCCAGGACCTGGGCCTGACCGTGAAGGATGAGCGTTTCTCCCGGGACGAGCTCTACCTGGCGGACGAGGTCTTTCTCACCGGGACGGCGGCGGAAATCACCCCCGTCCGGGATGTGGACGGCCGGAAAATCGGTCCGGGACACCCCGGCCCCGTCACCCAGCAGATCCAGGAAGTTTATTTCGGGGTGGTTAAGGGCCAGCATGAGCGCTACCAGAATTGGTTAACCTATATTTAACCGGGCGGCGACGCCACGGGGAGCAACAAGAAAAAGCGGGCCCAAGGGCCCGCTTCTTTTTTGCCTGATCCCCGCGATCCGGGCGGGACGGGATTTAGGGCTTTTCGCATTCCTTCACATACTGCATCAGGACGTCGGTTTCCGTAATCAGGCCCACCAGCAGGTTATCTTCCACCACCGGCAGGCAGCCGATTTTTTCCTCAATCATGATCTTGGTCGCCTCGCACACATCGGTATCCGGAGGAATGGTAATCACCCCGGTCACCATAACATCCTTGATATGCAGGGTTTTCATCAAATCCCGGGTGTCCTTAGTAGCGTAACCCAGGGCCTGGGCCAGGGAACTGCGGAACAGATCCCGCTCCGAGACAATCCCCACCAGCCGGGTGCCGTCCACCACCGGGAGGTGGCGTATCCTTCCTAACCGCATGATATCGTTGGCCAGGCTGAGTTCGTCGTTGACGTCCAGGGTGGCCACCTCTTTCACCATGATCTCTTTGACCTTCATCTATGCCTTTCCTCCCCCGTAAGATTCCCTGGCGGTCGGGAGCCGCTTCCGGTTGTTGACGCTTAGTGCAGTGGTTCATAAATACGATAACGTACTTCTTGCTCCGTGAAGATCACTTCCCCCTCACCCTGCCCTCTCCCCCATTGGGGGAGAGGGGAAAAAGTGGAACCGATTTGAGGCTCGGCCATCATAAAAACCCGGCGGCCTAACCTACCCCCTCTCCCCCCGCTTCGGGGGGAGAGG
>JAHIKF010000261.1 GCA_018897875.1 Pseudomonadota bacterium
CCTGGATGGCGCCTAAGGCCGCGGTGACGGCTCGCGACCCGGAGCAGGCCCCCAGGATAATCGCCGGATGCATCTTGAACAGGTACTTGCCGGCATAAATGCCTACCACCAAGGGCGTGAGGGTGACAAAGACCCCGGCAAAAAATAACCCGATGCCGGCCTGTTTCAGGCCCATGACGAATTCCGGGCCGGCATCGATGCCCACCACCGCAATAAAAGTAGTCAGCCCGACGCTGTTCATGACCCAGAGGGCCGGACTGGGGATGCGGCCGAAGGTGGGGTGAACCGAACGCAGCCAGCCGAACACCAGCCCCCCCATGAGGGCGCCGCCGCTGGTACTCAGGCTTAAGGGGATGGCCCCGATTTTGAAGGAGAGGGCGCCGATAAGGCCGCCCAAAAGGATGCCGAAGCCCACGAACACCATGTCGGTGGCATCCGTGGGCCGCTCGGCGTAGCCGGCCAGCTTGGCCACCCGGTCCACATCAACCCGGGCCCCGGCCAGGGTGAGCACGTCGCCCCGGTCGATGGTCGTGCCCAAGGTGACCGGCATCTCCACCCCGCCCCGGGAAAGCTTTCGGATGAACACCCCCCGGCCCTGCCGGCCGATGTCGGAGTCGGCGATTTCTTTCAACGTCTTGCCGGCAATGGCTTTGTTGGTGATCACCACATCCAGGTGCTCGGCTGGGAAGTCCAGGACCTCCCGGTCGTCCAACTCCGGCCCGATGTCCTTCTCAATGTCCAATAGCGCCTCCCGGTTAGAAGCCAGGGCCACCACGTCGCCTTCCTGAACCACCAGGTCCGGTTTCGTGTCCACGACTTTTCCTCCCAGGCGCAGGCGGTCCACGTAAACCCGCTGGGACGCGAATCGGGCCTCGATTTGGGCCACCGTCTGGCCCACCAGACTGGGATTGGTCAATTGGTAGGCCCGCACCACCAGGCGGGTATAAGCCGAGACCACCCCCGGCTCCGGCTGCCCGGCGCCCATCTTGGCTTCCAGTTCCTTGCAGGCCGCCGGCAGGTCCACCCGCAGGAGCTTCGGTCCCATGGAGGAGAGAAACCACACTGCCCCCGCGGTGCCGAAGATGTAGCAAACCGCGTAGGCCACCGGGATCTGGTTGAGATAGGCGGCTTTTTGTTTGGCCGGAATGGCCAGTTGGTTGATGGTCTCGCTGGCCACCCCGATTACGGCGGAAATGGTGCAGGCCCCGGAGAGCAAGCCCGCGGCCGAGCCTGCCGGGAAATGGAGGACTAGCGCCGCCAGGTAAGTGCAGGCCAGGCAGGTGAGGGACACAACCACCGCAAACAGGACCTGGGACAGGCCATCACTCTTTAAGCCCCGAAAGAACTGGGGACCCACCCCGTAGCCTACCGCAAAGATGAACATGAGGAAGAAGACGGCCTTGACATTGGGGGAGACGGTGATGTTTAACTGGCCGATGAGCACCCCGGCCAAAAGCGTTCCGGTGACCGCGCCCAGACTGAAGCCCTTGAACTTTTGCTTACCGATGAAATAGCCCAGCCCGAGGGCCAAGAAAACCGCCAACTCCGGGTATTGCCTCAGGGTGCTTACCAACCACTCCATAAAGTTCCTCCTGTGTCCAAACTTCCAGTTTTGGCTAATCCGAAACCCTAATTTTCCCCAGCAGTGTCCGGTTTGGTTGTTGCAAAGTAGGGATACTGGTTATACGTCGTCCAACAGTGCATAAATTCGCTGACGCACTTTTTGCTCCGAGAAGATTACTTCCCCTTCACCCTGACCCTCTCCCCCATTGGGAGAGAGGGGAAAAGATGGGAGCGGTTTAATGTTCCGGCATCATTAAACTCGCCGACCTGACTACCCCCTCCCCCCCGCTTCGGGGGGAGAGGGTTGGGGTGAGGGGGGTGGAACAACCTTATGCAATTTCCTAACCGGACCGTGCTGAATTTTTCCCCCTCAATGAGCCTGGGTCCGGCACCGGGTGACCAAAAATATGGGGCTTGCCATGACGTGCCGGTGGCGGAATTTCATCCCATCAAAATGACGATCACCACGCCCCAGATAGTCAGCAGGGTGTTGCCTATGGCGTAAGTCACGGTATAGCCCAGGGCCGGCACCTTGCTTTGGGCCGCGTCCTGGATGGCGCCTAAGGCCGCGGTGGTGGTGCGAGCCCCGGCACAGGCGCCCAAGACGATGGCCGGATGCATCTTGAAGAGGTATTTCCCGGCGAAAATGCCTATGACAAAGGGCAGCAGGGTGATGACGATCCCGGCGAAGAACAGCATAACCCCGGCCTCTTTCAAGCCCGCCACGAAGCCCGGTCCGGCACTGATGCCCACCACCGCAATGAAGGTGTTGAGCCCGACGTTGTTCATGACCCACAGGGCCGGAGACGGGATGCGGCCGAAGGTGGGGTGGACGGCGCGCAGCCAGCCGAAGATCAGCCCGGAGATCAAGGCGCCGCCGCTGGTGCTCAGGCTCAAGGGCACTTTCCCCGCCTTGAAGGACAGGGCGCCGACGAGACCGCCCAGAAGGATGCCGAAGCCCACGAACACCATGTCGGTCATGTCCGTGGGCCGATCAGCGTACCCCAGGAGTTTAGCCGCCCGCTCCACGTCCGTCTGGGCCCCGGCGATGGTGAGGACATCCCCCCGGTTAACGATGGTGCCCAGGGTGAAAGGCATCTCCTGGCCGCCCCGCATGAGCTTCCGCAGGAACACCCCCCGGCCCTGGCGACCGGCGTCGGACTCGGCAATCTCTTTTAAGGTCTGGCCGTCCATGGCCTTGTTGGTCACCACCACGTCGAGACTTTCGGCCCGGAAATCCAGGAGTTCCCAGTCGTCCAGCTCGGGCCCGATTTCCGGCTCGATTTCCAGCAGCGCCGCCCGGATGGAACCTAAGGCCAGCACGTCCCCTTCCTTGAGCGCCAACTCCGGGGATGGTGCAAGAATTTTGCCGCCCTGGCGCACCCGCTCCAAAAAGACCCGGCGGGGCGAGAAGTGGGCCTCGAAGTCCGCCAGGGTCTTCCCAACCAGATCGGGGTTGGTCAACTGATAGGCTCGGGCCACCAGCCGGGAGTAAGCCGAGATGACGCCGGCCTCAGGCTGCCCGGCGCCCATTTTCTGCTCCAATTCCTTGCACACCGCCGGCAGGTCCACTCCCAGGAGCTTGGGTCCCACCGAGGCCAGGAACCACGCCGACCCTGCGGTGCCGAAGATGTAGGTCACGGCGTAGGCCACCGGGATCTGGTTGATATACGTCGCTTTTTGTTCTGCCGAGATCGCCAGTTGATTTATGGTGTCGGTGGCCACCCCAATCACCGCCGAAATGGTGCAGGCGCCCGAGAGCAGCCCCGCGGTCCAGCCCACTCCGAACCCCAGAAGCACGGCGGCCAGATAGGTGGAGAACAGGCAGGCCAGGCAGAGGAGGACAGCAAACAGGACCTGGGGCAGCCCGTCGCTTTTGAGGCCCCGGAAGAACTGGGGACCCACCCCGTAGCCCACGGCAAAGAGAAAAAAGAGGAAGAAGACGGATTTGACGTTGGGGGAGATGATGATATGAAGCTGGCCAATGACCACTCCGGCCAGGAGGGTGCCGGTGACCGCGCCCAGGCTGAAATTCCCGAACTTTTTCTTGCCGATAAAGTAGCCGAGTCCGAGGGTCAGAAAAATCGCCAACTCCGGGTATTGCCTCAGTGTATGTACGAGCCACTCCACAGGTGCCTCCTTTCAAGCCTGGATATTTTTCTTCTGAAGGCTTTGGCCTGAACCCGATGCGTCAGGTCGGTAACCCTGTTCCTCCTCTCTTAGTGGCAGTGATTTCCACCCCTTTTCCCTTACCAAGGATCAAGCTGACGGTACTGGCGGCCATGATGATCTCCCCCGGGCGCCTCATACCAAGTAGCAGTCAATGGGTGGCACAGGCTTTCCAGCCTGTGTAGGCGCAGGCTAAACCACCACGGCCGTTTGGGGCCACCCCCAATCATGAAATTCCTCGTAGGGGCGGTTCGCGAACCGCCCCTACGGGTGGACTTTCACG
>JAHIKF010000262.1 GCA_018897875.1 Pseudomonadota bacterium
GAACAATTTTCTCCTGCTGGCGCAACTCTGGTACCGGGATCTCCTGCTGGCCCATTTTCAGGCGCCCGCCGGCCTCCTGGCTCATCAAGACCTCTTGCCGCGCCTTTCGCAGGCCCGGGCCGGAAGCGCCCCGGCCGCCTGGTTCGCCAACTTCGCGGCCCTGGGCGAGGCCCAGCGTCATCTCCAGGCCAACCTTAACCCGGAATTAACCCTGGATATCCTGGGGTTGCGCTTGCAGCGCCAAGGGAACCCCCATGACTCTCGCTAAGATATGCCTCGGTCCCGGCAACCACTGTTGTCTGGTGGACCCGGGGCCGTTCACCCTCAAAACGGCCGACCGGGTGGTGATAGAAAATGAGGGCGGCCTGAAGCTCGGCCGCGTGGTGGGCGTCTACCCGGACCCCGAGGTGCAATTCTCCGGCCGGCTGAAGAGCCTGGTGCGGCTGGCCACCCCCGAAGACCTGGCCCAGGAAGAAAAAAACCGCCTCATGGAACAGCGGGCCCTGCAGTTTTGCCAGAACCGGGTGGACTCCCACAAGCTGCCCATCTACCTGGTGCAGGTGGAATGCCTGTTCGACGCCTCCAAGATTGTTTTCTATTTTACCGCCCCCGGGAGAGTGGACTTCCGGGAGCTGGTCAAGGACCTGGTCCAGGAGTTCCGCACCCGCATCGAATTGCGGCAGATCGGGGTGCGTCACCGGGCCAAGATGGTGGGCGGCCTGGGAATCTGCGGCCGGGCCCTGTGCTGCGCCTCCTTTCTCCGGGATTTCGAGCCGGTGAGCGTGCGCATGGCCAAAGAACAGCAGCTCAGTCTCAACCCCAATAAAATCTCCGGGATTTGCGGCCGTCTGATGTGCTGCCTCACCTATGAGTACTCCTCTTACCAGGAACTCCGGAAGTCTTTGCCCAAGGTGGGGAAACGCCTCCAGGTCCCCGGGGGCGAAGGGAAAATCATCCGCTATAATTTCATCCGGGAGACCGTCACCCTGGAGATGGAGGACCGGCGGGAGGTGGAATTCACGCTGGCCGAACTGGGCATCGGCGAGGTGAGACCGGCGGCGCCGCCCGAGCCGGATTCCGAGGCGTAAAGGGCTTCAATCTCCGGCGATCAAGCTGCGGATCTGGGGACCAGGGAGCCGACATGGACGATGTCGATAAGGTCTTAGATGCCTTAAAAGTTCACATCAAGAAAGAAATCGTCGACAATTTTTTTGCCGACCGGGTCTATGTGGAAGAGGATACGGAAATCCTGGACCAGGAGGTTCAGGACTACGCCAAAGGCATGGCCAGCCTGGGCCAGCGTTTCATGGCCCTGTACCAGGCCTTGGGCTCCAAGGCTGCCTGCGCCGGGATGATGGCGGTCCTGAAGCTCGATCCCTGGCCTTTTTACCTGGAGTACGTCAATCTCTCCCATAGGGAGCAGCAGGACCTCCTCAAGGACACCCGGCGCCATGGCCTCACCGCCTTTCGCCGCTTCCGCAACCTGATCTTCGACCTCTATGAGCGCCTGCAGCCGGAGAGCGTGGCGCTCCACGAGGCCTACGCCAAGATCCAGACGCACCTGAAACTGCTCAACGAAGACATCAACAAGTTCAACCTGTCCTATGATTTCGGCCTGATTGCGGCCCAGATGGAGGCCTTGGACGGCGGCCGGGAAGAATCCATGAGCGGGGGCCTGTTGGCTCCGGAGCGGGAGGAACTCTCCACCCGTATGCGCTTCAAGCGCCAGAGGTTGACCGACGAGCAATTGCCGCCGGCGCCGGTTCTGCCGCCCCTGGCGGAGATCAAGGGGCAGCTTACCGCCGTGCTGGACCGGATATATACCCCCTAAAGGGGCGCCGGGCTCCGGTGCGGCTTACCCCAACGGACAACCGCTAACCAGACCGCTGCGGCGGCCGTAAATCCACCGCGACTGAGAGGCCCGCGATGCAGAAAGCCATCGGATTCCTGGCCATGATAGTTGTCGGCCTCTGCTTGTCAGGGTGCAGCACTGCCTCTACTTTCACC
>JAHIKF010000263.1 GCA_018897875.1 Pseudomonadota bacterium
CGCCAACCGCAAAATAGCTCTGAATACGATATTACTCAGCGCCACCGAGCTTCTCACCCGGATTGTGAGCCTGGTGCTGGTGATTTTCGTGGCTCGTCGACTGGGTCCGGGGATGATGGGCATTTATGCCTTTGCCCTCACCTTTGTAAATTTTTTTGATATCTTTATAAGCTTCGGCCTGGAGCGCTATATCCAGCGGGAAGTGGGCCGGCAGCCGGATCTGGCAGGGCCCTTGTTCAGCCAGGTCTTCGCCCTCAAGCTCCTGGCCTACTTAGGTTCCGCCGTAGTCATTGTCATTTTGAGCCTGACCATCGTCGAAGGTGACCTGAAAAGATGGGTGGTGTGGCTCCTGAGCCTGTCCCTGTTTTTCCGAACCAATATTACCTCCAGTAACTGTTTCTTTCGCGCCCACCAGCAGGCCAAATATGAGGCCCTCGTGGTCATCAGCTTCCGCCTGGTTTACGGCGGGGCCGGGTTGGCCGCCATCCTCTCCGGTCAGGGGCTCTTGACCCTGGCCGCCCTGGAGCTGGCCGCCCAGGCCGGAGCCTGCTTCCTGGCCTGGTGGCTTTTCATCAAGAAAATCGGCAATCCCTTCCACCGGGTAACCTGGAAAGACCTGCTGACACTGGTCAGGTCCACCAAAGATTTCCTCTTTATCCGGGTGGTGTTGACCGTCTATGCCTCTCTCAACATGTTTATGCTCTCCTTTATGGCCGGAGACGTCGTCACCGGCATTTATTCCGCCGCCCTGCGCCTCTGCGGCTCCTTCGATTTTTTGCCCGATGCCTTCACCGGGGCTTTCCTACCGGTAATGAGCCGGCAAATCAAGTCCGGCTGGGAGTCCTTCGCCACCGTATTTCGCCCCTTCTTTAAATATCTCCTGGTGATCGGCCTGGGGCTGGCCGCGGTCCTGGGGGCATGGCCGAGAGCTTTATCCTGCTGATCTTCGGACCCGCGTTCAAACCCGCCATCCCGACGCTGACCATTTTGGCCTTGTCCCTGGCGCTGACTTTTGTCAATCTGTCGCTATCCAACGGCCTCATCGCCCTGGACCGGGAACGGAAGATCGTGTGGATTATTTTGCTGGCCGCGACCTTCAATTTCTGCCTTAATCTGGCTCTGATCCCGGTCTATCAGCAAAACGGCGCCGCGGGAGCAACCCTAATATCCGAAGTATTGGTGCTCTGCCTGATGCTCCAGGCCATGGGCTGGCAGCAGGTGCGGGTCTTGAGACTGGGGCGGGTGACGCTGCGGCCTTTGCTGGCCGGCCTGCTGAGCTTTGGCCTGGGGCGGGGATTGGTTGCCTGGCAAATCAATTTTTTTGCCGGATTGGCATTGATGGCTCTGGGATTCTTTTTCTTTTTGGTCTGCACCGGCGCCCTTTCCCGGGCCGAGTTGCTGGCGGCCTGGGATTTAATCACCTGGAAACGCAAAGAATTGGAAGCGGCGTGAGCCAAAGACGGCGCTTAGCCCTTGCCGGGCTGGGGGAGAGAAATTCTTGCTGGGAACTTTTCTGATCTGTGACTTTAAGCGGGGGCTGAATTATAAGGACATGGGCCTTCCCTTAGGTGTGGAGGGTGCTTGCCCCCCTGGCTTCAGCCGGCGCCTCGTCTGGCATGATCAGCATTCCCATCTGAGCTGCACCACCCGTGAGCATTATCCGGTATTTTCCTGGGAAACGGAAGATCTGCTGGTGCACCTGGAGGGGCGCATTTACCACCCGGAGGAACCACAGTTAACTACGCAACTCTCCGATTTATCCCACCTCATATTTACTCAAAAAATTGATCCCAGGCCCCTCCTGGCCAGTTGGTTGCTACGCACTGACGGTGATTTCCTCCTGGTCCTGGTCCATAAAGCCGACGGCGGCATCGCCGTGATTAACGATGTTTTCGGGCGCCTGCCCACCTATGTCCATCTCCGGGACGGCTGGCTCATTCTGTCCCGGGATCTGCGCCGGATTACCCAGGTGCTGGGAGCGGCCGACTTTGACCGCATGGCCCTGGCCCAATATCTGCTCTTGGGTTTTCCCCTGGGGAAAAGGTCCTTGTTTGCCGGGATTGAGTATTTAGAGCCCGCCTCCCTGATAAGCATTTCCCCCGCGGACGCTTCCATTAAGTTGACCAATCTCCATGAGTTTAACCTGGAGGGCGAGGAACACAGTAACCGAAGTTCCACGGAAAATGCCCGGAATCTCGCCTCCCGGTTCCGGGAAGCCTGTCTCCTAAGAGCCACCGGCGACGACACTTGCGTGGTCTCTTTGAGCGGTGGCCTGGATTCCCGGGCCGTTGCCGCGGGTTTGCGACGGGAAGAGATTCCCTTTACCGCCGCCACTTTCCTAAATTCTCAGCAGACCAATACCGCGGACGTCCGGGTCGCCTCCCGGGTAGCGGAGGCGTTGGGAGTGGAGTGGCAGCTATTCCACCCGCGCCCCCCCCAGGGAAAAGACCTGGTGCAGCTCCTGGATCTGAAAAGCGGCGCCAACAATTTACGCATGAGCTTTATCCTGCCGTTTTTCCACCAGCTTATGGAGAAATTCGGCCCCAGGATCACCTACTTTACCGGCGATGGCGGGGGTGACGCCTTGGGGGTTTCCTGTCCGTATCGCCGGGTAAGTACTCCCAAGGCCCTGCTGGATTATGCCATAGAAAGATACCAGATCTGGCCTCTGGACGAGGTGGCGGCCCTAACCCGGTTGGCCGGCCAGGATATCAAAGCGGAACTCGCCGAGCACCTGGCTTCCTATCCGGAAACGGCTCCCGACCGGAAATACAAGCACTTCTTTTGCCTGGAAGTGGCCACCAAAATGTACCATGAGGGCGAGGACCGCAACCGCCATTTCTTCTGGAGCGTCACGCCCTTCTATTCCTTTGAATTTTTCCATTACGCCATGAACTGCCCGGACCGGGACAAGCAGGGGTACCGGCTTTACCGGGAGTTTCTGGCCCAACTCCATCCGGCTGTGGGCGGCATTGATTACGCCGACTGGCAGGCGCCCCTCTCGTCCCTGAAATTCTCCCTGTTATATCAAGTCAAGAACCTCACCCGGCGCCGGCCCAACCTTATCGCCCGCTTAAGGAGGCTTCTGGGACGCTACGACATGGTGGGGCCGGGGTCCAATATTTTGGGATGCTTGCGGGATCAAAGCCTCGCCTGTGCTCCCCTCAACCAGTATTTTGATCCCCGGTCCCTGGCCCGGGTGCTGGCCAGGCCCCAGGATTATGACAAAAACCAACTTTGGAGCTTACTCACTTTGACCTCCACCCTGGCTTATTACACCTGTCCCCGGCCTCTGGGGGATGATTTCCTGGACCGCGACTTTGTCTGATAGACTTGAACAGCCAGGGGTTGGGATGTCACCGGAACCGGCGGTAAGACTCAGACCCTTCCCATTCCGGGCCGCGCTGGCCATCTGTTCCGATATCGACGGCTGCGATCTCCCCACCTTTCTGGCGGTGCACCGTTACCTGAACGACCCTCGGAGCGGCTTGGGGTTGCCCGTAGCCGACTCCTTTTTTGGCCAGGGGCGGGATCCGGGGCAGATGGCTTACTTCCTCCCTGACGGCCGCACCCCGGGGCCCGAGGCCCACCACATTATCCAGGCCCTCCGGGGGGGGATCATCGATTCCTTGCATTCCTGGGGGGACTTCAACCTGGCCGCGCCCCAGCCGCAGGCCCTGCGCTCCCTGGCGGCCAGGTTGGTGGAAGATCTGCACCGCCAGGGCCTATCCGTGAAGGTCTGGCTCAATCATGGCGACCCCTGCAACCGGCAGAACTTGCGGGCCAGGTTGCAGCCGGGTTATGCCGGGGACGACCCAGCTTCGCCCTATTACACCGCCGACCTCTTGAAGCCTCTGGGCCTGAAATATTACTGGTGGTCCGATCTGGTCTCTTGGCCCCTTTCCAACCGGCCGGACTCTCCCGGCTCCAGGCTCCGGCCGGGCATCAATGCCTTGAAGAACACGGTAAAAATCCTCCTGGGACAGCGGCAGAAGGCCAGGACTACCGCCCAGATCATGGAATTGTGTCAACCCGTCACCCTCAGGGACGGCCTGGCGCTCATGGCTTTCACTCGCCACCTGCGGGGCCTCAAGGAGCCCACCTCCCGGCACACCCTGCGTTATACTCTGGGGGACCCGGTGCTGGAGCAGTTGCTGGCCCAGGAGGGATATCTCATCCTTTACACCCACCTGGGACTGCCGCGCCCGGGGCCGGGAGAGGAACTTTTCCCCCTTCCGGACCGGACTGCCCTGGACCGCCTGGCGCAGCACTATCATGCAGGCAGTATCTGGGTCGCCCCCACGGTCAGGGTCTTGAGCCATTGGCTCATGACCCGGCACCTGGTCTGGACGGCGCACCGGGAAGGGGAGCGGCTCATCATCCATCTGGAATCACTCCAGGACCCCACCACCGGCCCGCGGCCGCCCGAACCTGAAGAATTGGCCGGCCTCTGTTTCTCTGTGCCGGCGGCGGGGGAGGTTATTCTCCGTCTGGCCGGCCGGGACCTGGTTCCCCAGGTCTTCGGGCCCGATCATACCGGGGAACGGGTGGTGGGGCTGCCGCCGCCGCCGCCGCCCTCTCTGGAGGCGTTGAAACTTTAAGGCAAAGGCAAGCGTTCAGCCATTAGCCATCAACTTTCCGCAACAACCATGCGATAAGCCAAACTCACCGAAACCCTGAATTCAGGCCTTCTGCGATGGCAAAACTGCTTTTTCTGTCATTGTTCCTACCTGATCGAGTTAAGAGATCACTCCTGGGAGTGGCGGTTCGAATTTGACCCTTGAAGCTGGTCTCTTAAATGATCCAGATAACCTCCAAATAGCTCATTTTGACCACACGGCCGAGCCGCTGTACCCGGAAAGTGAGGAATCATGAGGTTATGGGCAAATCCCGCCTTCGGCGCCATATTAATAATTAAGGCGTAATCTCAAGTGGTTACGCTTTTTGTTTTGGCCTTCTGCCCCGGTTTGTCCCCGCTTTTGTTCCCGGTGACCCCCGCCCTTTTGCCATCTCCAGATTCTCCTCGGCAACGTATTATCCCCCAATCCCGTATCCAAGAAAATCGGATCCACCTCAAAGGGTTAGTTTAGGCAGTATGATGTGCGCATCAAAGCCACTTTTATTAGTTGTGGACCATGGTTATCTTAAATCTCAGAATCAAAGATTTCTATGTCATTAACTTTGGAGTGAAAATTAATAAATTCCGATTGATTTTTGTGAAAAACTATGTTTATGATGCGACGCTAAATAAAGCCGAACCCGCTGCGAGGCGGGGACGGAAAGCCATGGTCATTAAGAGATAGCCGGGCTACCTGGGAAGAAGGCGGATCGGTTTTTTGCTTATTTAAGGGGGAAGAAATGAAAAAATGGAATCTGTTGGCATTGGTTTTTATTCTGAGCGCCTGCTTTTGCTTAGTTGGCATTGGTGCCGCCTACTCCGGGGGCACGATGACGGACCTGGGCACCCTGCCGGGGGGGGGGAGCAGTGAAGCCTCGGGTATCAACACTAAGGGTCAAATCGTTGGATGGTCATATACAACCTCTGGCTACAAGCATGCCTTTTTATACTCCGGGGGCAAGATGATAGACCTGGGCACCCTACCGGGGGGGCTATACAGTTACGCCACGGGTATCAATGATAACGGTCAAATCGTTGGATATTCAGATACAGCCTCTGGCGAGGAACATGCCTTCTTATACTCCTACCCTGCGGGCACGTGGAAGGACCTGGGCACCCTGGATGGAGATCGCAGCAGGGCCACGGGTATCAATAAAAGTGGTCATATCGTTGGATGGGTCAGGAAGGCCTCGGGCCGGGAGCATGCCTTTTTATACATCGGAAGCACGATGACGGACCTGGGCACCCTGGGGGGAACAAACAGCTACGCCACTGCTATCAATAATAACGGTCAAATCGTTGGATATTCAAATACAGCCGTTGGCTACATGCATGCCTTCTTATACACCTACCCCGCGGGCACGTGGAAGGACCTGGGCAACCTGCCGGGGACGGGGGTGGGATTGGACAGCTTCGCCGATGGTATCAATGACCAAGGTCAAATCGTTGGCACTGGCAGTACACCCTCGGGGCTATCTCATGCCTTTTTATATTCCGGGGGCACGATGAAAGACCTTGGCACCCTGGGGAAAGCACCCAGTTGCGCCTATGGTATCAATTATGATGGTAAAATCGTTGGACGTTCACAGACAGTCTCTAACGAGAGGCATGCCTTTTTATACTCCGGGGGCAAGATGACGGACCTGGCCCAACCGGGGTGGACCTATAATATCGCCTATGCTATCAATTCCGGCGGCAAAATCGTTGGAGTATCAAGTACGCCTTCTGGCCCGAATCATGCCTTTTTATATACTCCCCCGTCTGGTTGCCTCCCCGCCATCCTGCTCCTTTTGCTGAATTGACGGTCGCCTGGCGGGCGGAAACTTAAAAAAGATTTACTACTCTGAACTCCAAGCACAAACCAGGCAGGGTCCGGCGTGGCCCTGCCTTTTTATTTTCGGGCGAAAGTAATAGTTTCGAGGAGCGTGGGGGAATTTTACTCCCACACCCTTAAAGAACGGGATGATATCCTCTGGAATTTGTCACATCCCTTACCTCAAATCGGCCCTCTTTCCAGGGACCAGCCGGACTCCTATGAGGTTTGATCCTCCGGTCACCATTGTGCCAGTGGGGTGATCTTCGTCTCCAAGAACTCTGGCCCCGGTTCCCCGGTCAGCGGGGTCAGTTCCACCGCCAAGCGTAGGTCTTGCACCTCCTGCAAATGGATGGCCAGCTTGGACACGCCCCGGTTTTCCGCCTGTCCCATAGGGTGAGGCGATAAGGGGCCGGGCCGGGCCGGTAAGAGCTTAAAAACCGCCTCCGGGGGGGAAAGGATGCGAGCGGCAAGGCGCGCTCCCCCAAGAGACAGATAGGCCGTCCGATTATCCGGGCTCAGGCGGACTTCGGCCGCAGTATGCAAGGCCCACAGGACTTCGACCGGTTTTTCGGCCTGGATTTCATCCTGAATCAGGACCTGCCGGCGGCTCACGAGGGACAGGCCCCGCCAGACCCGTTGCGCTTGGCGGGCATAGGCGGGGGTCAAGTCGGCGATGGCCAGGGATAAGTCCGGGCCGGAGCGAAACCGAAAAATGGCGGCGGCCGCTTCCGGGTCCTGGTCCGGGCCAGAGCCTGGGTTAAGTACCAGGGTGTTATGTCCTTCGGCCCGCAAGCGGTAATAATCCCACCGGTTTCGGTCGAAATAGCCGGCCAGGTTATAGTCGTCCCCCCCCAGGTCCAGGGCCCAGCGGACCCCCTGGGCCTCCAGGATAAAACTCCCCAGGTCCAGGTGGCTGTGACCGGCCCGGTTGTCCCCAGCTTTAAAACCCACAAAGATGGCCTGGGGGTCGTCCCAACTGCTGCGGAACGTGGCGACTTCCACCCCCCGGAAGTATCGGTCCAGGGGGAGGCCGGCCTCCCGGGGGCTTAGGGCCTGGGTCTCAAACCATAAAAGGTCCAGGGGGTGGACCTTAGTGATGCGGCGGGCATACCAGGCAAAAACCGGCTGCTGAAATCTGCGTGCCAGCCAAAACATCTGGGAGGTCCAATAGATAAGATCGTCGGCATCGGCGTAGTTAAAGGTACGGTCCCGAGGACCGGTCACATAAAGGGGGAAATACCCGGTGGCCTCATAGCCGGGTGCCTCTGCCAGGCCGAAACCGCGGCCCAGCGCGGTTTCCAGGCCAGCCAGGAAAAGGGTGTGGTAGAAGGTGGCATAGCCCCAGTACAGGGGCCCTTCGTAACAGCCCCCATCGGGGGCGAATTTGGCCAGAGCCCGGGGTAACGATTGAAGGGCTCCCTGTAGCACCTTAGCGGCCAGGTCCGGACACGCCTCGAAAACGGCCAACGCTCCCAGGCCGAGGCCGCCGTTGCAGACCTGGTTCCAGTTATAAGGAGACTTCACCCACCAGCCGAATTTCTCGGCGCCCTGGTAGGCCGCCAGGCCGGGCTTGAGCCCTTTATCTCTGATGGCCTGGGCCAGGACGGCCCGCTGCTCCGGCGACCAGGTGTCGTAGAGCCAGTCGTAGGCAATGGCAAAGGCATGAGTCATCTCGGCGGTATCCAGAAAGTGATCGGGGTGCCAGTCGGGAAACCGGGCAGCCGAGTCCAATTCCTGCCAGAGGCGCTGGGCATAGCGGTTACCGCCCTCCAGCCGCTGGAGAAACGCCAGGAGGTAAACCCGCCGCAACACGGTCCGGCTTTCTTCCAGAATCACTCCCTCGCGCCCTGTGGTCCGATAGCGACAGGGCAAATCGCCAAGAATTTTCTGAGCCTCCTGCCGCAGCTTGTCATACCATCGCCGGGCCAAGTCATCTTCCCGGATGAGCTTTTTCACCCGAGCAAAGTCATCCGGCGTCACCAGAAGGCGGGGATGCGTCTTTTTAAGCTGAGTTTCCAGAAAAGGTTGACTGGGGATAAGCGGATTAAGGACTGGGGCCTCAGCCTGGCCCGGAGAGGTTGAATAAGCCAGTAAAAATAAAACCAGGATGAGGCCCCCAATAGCCCGGCATAATTTCAGGCGGCTACAGGATATCTTAAAATTCCAAAGGTTCTCTGCAAGGTCATTCAAAGCTTATCAACCATGGTTTTTGCCGCTGGGGGGCCCGGCAGCCCCGGCCAGCCGCCGGCGTTCCTGCAGGACCTTAATCAGAAATACGGCGTTGCCCCACAGGTACCGCTTGGCCATGCGCCGGGGCTCCAGCAGCAACCGGAAGAGCCATTCCAACCCATGTGCCGCCATCCACCGGGGGCAGCGGGGAATCACTCCGGCCCAGTACTGGAAGGCCGCGCCCACGGTCCAGAAGACCCGGGCGTCCACCCGGGCGTAATTATCCAAAATCCAGCGCTGCTCCAGCGGCATCCCCAGGCCCACCATGAGCACGTCGGGCCGGAGGCGGTTGATCTTTGCTATGACCGCGTCGTTTTCCGGGCCGGTTTTTTGGAAGAAACCGTGGTGGGTACCCAGGATCCTTACACCCGGCATCGCGGCTTTCAGTCTCTCGGCTGCTTGTGCAGCTACTCCCTGGGGATTGCCCAAGAGATAAAGACTATGGCCCTTCTCGGCCAAATGGGCCACGGCCGGCCACCCCAAGTCGGCCATGGTCTGGCGCGGCGGGATGTGATACCCCAGGAGTCTGGCCCCCAGAACTACCCCAGCGCCATCCACGTAGACCAGGTCCGCCCGGTGGTAGAACTCGGCCAGCCAGGGAAGCTGCCAGGCCAGGTTTATCCCGTGGACGTTGGCGTCAATGATGAAACTCTGCCGCTTGTGGCCGGCCAGGCAGCCGATCTCCCGGCAGATTTCCTCCAGCGTGCCAGGGGTAATCTTGATTCCCAGAAGTTTGATACTTTCCATAACCCCGGTCTCTACCTATCCTCTGGTTGCCGGCCCAGGGGGCGCGGCCACCACTCCTCCTGGCCCAGGGTGCGCCCCCGCAGGCGGTCCAGTTGCTCCTGCCGCAAAAACTCCGCCAGGGGCATTTCATCCAGCCGTTTTTCCCGGTGCAACGCCGCCATCAGGTAGCCCAGTGGAATCAGCAGGCTCATCAGGTAGGGCCGCTCCAGGGCACGGTAAAGCGTTTTGGCCAACACGAAGAGGGGATGGGCCCGAATCACGTAATAGCACCGGCCGTAACGCAGGTTGGCCCGGACCATACCCGTGGCGGACCCGGTCAGGCGCAGATGGTAGAGGGGCAGATCTCTAAAGCTGCGGGTATGCCAGCCGTGTCTCCTGGCCTGGGCCACGTCCAGGATATCCCAGCCCAGGATGGGAATCAGCCCGCCCATCTCACTCAGACAGGCAGAGCGATAGGTTTTGCAGGCCCCGGTGACGTGGGAGTCAGCGATGCGCTCCAGCACCCAGTTCCCTTGTTGCAAGTTGTAGGTCTTGCCCGAGGCGATCCCCAACCGGGGTTGGGCCTGAAAATGAGCCAGGAGCGTGGCGAAATAATGGGGGGGCAGGAGCACGTCGGCGTCCATCTTGACCACAAAGGCTGTCTCGTCCTTGATCCTGGCGCAGCCGCGGTTGAAAATACGCACCACATTGCTCCCCAGGGCCGGGCCGGGCTCGCCTTGCACTTGCAAGGGCTCAATAAAGGGATACCGGCGGGCCGCGGCGTTAATCAATGTCCAGGTGTCGTCGGTGGAGCGGTCATCCACGATCACCCATTTTGTCGGCTTCAGAGTTTGTGCCGCGATGCCTTCCATCACCTGGGGCAGAAAGGCCGCTTCATTGTGGGCCGGGGTGACGATGCAGTAGGCCGGGGCGCTCATACAGCGGATACTCCGTGGTCTCCCGGCACCCAGGGAAGTTCCCGGGCAAAGACGGCCATCAGTTTCCGGGCATTGCGGTTAAGGTCAAAGAGTTCCAGCGCCCGCTGGCGCCCTTCCAGACCCAAGCGGACGAGGTCTTGGGGTTGGGCCATCAACCGGGAAAGCTGGTAGGCTAAATCCTCGGCATCCCCCTGGCGGAACAGGTAGCCGGTATGTCCCTCCGCCACCATCTCCGGGATGGCGGTGAGGCGGGGGGCGATAACCGGCCGGGCTTTAGCCATAGCTTCAATGATCACCATAGGAGTACCTTCACTCCGGGAGGACAAGACCAGCACCTGGCACCAGTCATAGAGCCGGGTCACCTCTTCTTGGAAACAGGCGCCCAGAAGTTGGATGCGATCCTGGAGATGCAAAGATTGAATGAGGTTTTGCAACTCAGCCCTGAGGGGGCCGTCGCCCACTATCCGACAGCGGAAGTCCCGACCCTGATCCCGGAGGCTGGCCAAGGCCAGAATAAGCCCCTCCTGGGCTTTGACCGGTACCAGCCGGCCGATGTGCAGAATTCGCAGGGGCAAATCAGTGAGGGGAGGCTCTGGCCTGGACCAGAGAGGCGCCTCTAAATCGAGCCCCCCGGGGACCACGTAAAAACGCTGCTGCGCCAGGGAGGAAAAACGCCGGCGCAGGTTCTCGACGTGGAAAAGGCAATTGGAGACGACAAACCGGGCGCGCCGCAGCTTTTCTTCGATGAGCGGATTTTCCAGGAGGACATCGGACCCGTGGATGCTCAGGCTATAGGGCAGGCCGCACAGGGCTTCCAGAAAGAGGGCGACTTCCGCGGCGCCGTAAGCAAAGTGAACGTGAACATGGGGGACCTGTCGGGCCAGGAGATGTTGGGCCAATGCCGCGGCGCCCACCAGGTGGACCAAGTTTTTCAGAACCTGCCAGGGAGAGTGATCTTGTAAGCGGAGGGCCAGGGGCAGGGTCCTGGCATAGCGCCCGGGCCACCGTCTTAAGGATCGCAGGTTGGCCCGCAGGTAGGCCCACGGCTGCACCGGAGTCAGGTAAAAGGTCCGCTGCCGCAGGTCATCGTCTTGGGGATGGAAATCGTGCGGCCCCGGGCACCGGTTGGCCACCAGAATGAACTTGAGACCCAGCTTTGCCGTGGCCCGCACCTGGTGCTGGGCAAAGGTGGTGGTCAAGGCCGGAAAGGTGGAGAAATAATAGGCTAGATGTGCCATGCGGGCCTCAAGAACCGAGACATCGAGGGAGGATGATTCGACGGGTTCTACAAATCGGGTAGCCCAGGCCTAACCTTAAAATTTCCTCCCATCAAAGATACTGTTCGGCTATTTGAAGCGATTCCCTAAACTTTTTCTTGCAGGCGTTCAGCATATTTCTTCGACCTCCTTTTGGCTAAAGGGCCGGGGCACCTCACCCGGACCCATAACAGTTCGTTCTCCATGGTAAGCTCGCCGATGCGCTGCATGGCCGTGTTCAGGTCGGCCTTGAGGGTGGGTCGCCGTTTCTGGCCTTGAGGGGCTCCTTTATGCCCGCCAAGGCGTCCTCCCGCCATTGCTCCAGCCGGTTAGAGATCGACTCCCAACTCCCGGGAACCAGATCCAGGGGCTCGCCCGGGAAGAGGCGGAGCACCACCTCGCGTTTTCTGGCCGCAGTCCAGCGTTGTCCCTGTCCCAGCGGTCCCGCACCAATCTCCCCTGGCGTCTCTCTCCCCATCACCTGGTCATTACCCCGCCCTTTTGCCAGCTCCCGATTCTCCTTGGTCACGTATTATCCCCCAATCCCGTGTCCAAAAAAACCGGATCCACCTCATTTGGAAGTTGGGAGATAATCTTACGGAGGGCGAGTCACAGGAAGAAGAAGGCTATTGGCAAAGGCGAAGACAATTTTAAGAAGGCGGTTAAAGCAGCCGAACATCTGGCAGCCTGGTTGGGCCTGAATCTTATGAGAGAAACGACAGATATGACTTTTGGGAGGCTGGCCCAAGAATGGTATGAACTCAATGCTGCCCGGCGGCGCCCCGGCACTAAAGAACGGTATGAATGCATTGGAATGCTCAAGCGGCTCCTGCCTGCCAAAAGGAAACGTGTCCGCAACGAGCCGGACCCCTTTACCCGGCAAGACCTGGAAAAATTTCTTGAGGCCGCCTGGGATAAACTTTCTGACCCTTATCCCCTGATCTTGGAAGTGATGGCTATGGCCGGTCTGCGGTTAGGGGAAGCCCTGGCAATGACTCTCGAGAACCTGGACGCCCATAACTGCCAATACAACGTGACCGAGAGCACCCGGGCGGGGCGGTTGGGGCCACCGAAGAGTGGGAAAAGGTTGATTGATCTGGATGAGACCCTGGTGGGCAAGCTGGAGGTCCACATCAAAAAGATGCGCAAAGAGAGCATGGCCGAGGACAGGTTGCCGAGTCCATACCTCTTCCCAGGTATTACACAGCGCATGGTCCAGCGAGCCATGCAGCGGGCTTGTAAGGCTGCACGGCTCCGGGTGCGTAACCCCCACGATCTCCGGCATACTTACGCCACTATGCTCTTGATGGACCACTACTCGCCCGCCTAGGTGCAAAAACAGTTAGGGCATAGCTCCATTTCGATCACGGTAGATATTTACGGCCACTGGATTCCGGGGGAAGGAAAGAAGGACCTGGTAAAAACCTTGCGGGGGACGAATGCCCGTCCAGGATGGACTCTCAGCCTGGTAAAGGGTGAGAGTGAATAGGCAATCCGTGACAGTTGTCACAGTTGTTACGGGTGGAGTAATCATGATAAACGCCCTATCAGCCACAAAAAACCGTGACAAAGGGAGGCGGAAGGTCAAAACAAAAGGCGTAACCTATTTAGATTACGCCTAAATTATCAATATGGTGCCGAAGGCGGGATTTGAACCCGCACGGGTATTCCCCACCACCCCCTCAAGATGGCGTGTCTACCGGTTCCACCACTTCGGCACGTGGGTGATCATTTGCTTGGGGGTGCGGCCGGTCCCGGCGGAGCTGGTTGGACCGGGGCGGCCGGCGCCGGAGTGGCCGGGGCCGGTTGGGTAGCCGCCGGTTTCCCTGGCCCTTGCATCACCGAAGGCGCTTGTTGCCGGCCCATAAAGGTCAGGCCGAGAGAGGTGCACATAAAGAGAATGGCGACGACAGCGGTGAGCTTGGCCAGGAACGGGGCGGCCCCGGTGGAGCCGAAGACCGTCTGGCTGGAGCCGCCGAAAGCCGCGCCGATGCCGGCGCCCTTGCCGTGCTGCAAGAGCACGATGGAGACCAGGGCCAGGGACACGATCACATGAATGATAACGACGATGGTATGCATATCAATTTTATATTATAGGAAAAACCCCGCCCGGGTGCAAGCCTTTTCAGCGTCCGGCAGGGGATTTTCTGAAATCGTCAGGCTTAAAACCAGGCCGAAACGAGGCGGTTTAACTGCTAAGGATACTCTCTAATTCTGTTAGCATTTCAAGATGAACATTTGTTTGGAGAGGAGCAGCCGAGTAATAACGATTTTCGCTAAATGGAATATCGATTGTTCTTTCGAACCTGAAAGGTCCTGGAGGATTAATTACTGAAGGATCAGTCCAGAAAGTAATACCAGAGGTTTCAAAAGCAATAGGATGATGACCGTGACCTACGATTAATGAAGTTAATCGTTTTGCAAAATTCTCTAATTTTGGATTGAGAGTATTTAATGATTTATCAGTTTTAACCCATAATTCACTAAGATAGAGTTTTGACCTAAGAATCTCTTGGTATGGAACTAAATTAAACTCCGTGGATATCCAATTGAGAAATTCATTAAGAAAAGCGTCCGAATCCTCAGTAGAAGATCGTGTATCTACAACCAACCCATCATTATATAAAGTAAGATCAACGCCTATATCATGTTGCGTGTCTTTCTGAAAGGAACCTCCACTAAATTTGATTTCTTTGATTTCCTTACCAAAACCAAGCTCGTTTGGTTCAACAGGGAATAGTTGAAATTTATATTTTGTAACAATGGGTGGAATTAAAGCAAGTAAATTAAGACCACGAGGATTAATATCAACCAATTGGATAAGCCAAATAGCCCGCGCCAGTTTAACCGATCGTAGTTTCATGCTGTTGCCCTCTTTGCTGTTTCCCACCGTGGGTGTTCTCCAATTCCAATAATACCCCTCTGCTTTGGCCCCACATCCTCCCCTTGAGGCTTGCCTTTACCCTGAGAGGCTCCAGCGCTTAGGGACGGAATTACCCATAATAGCGGTTTTCTTACTTCAAGACTCTCTCTTTCTTGCGCATCGGGAAGGGCTTTGGTTGCAGCAGTAACTTTCACCTCCACTTCCACTGCCTCTGCCTCTGCAAAGACAGGATCATCCTTAAACGAAAACCGCTCTAAAGCCTTGCGATTAAATTGCTCAATTTCTTTTACTCGGCTACCAAAGCTTTCAAAGGAAACCCTCAATGTTAAATCGAAAGCCATAGCCAGCTTTCGTAATGTGTTGATGCTCCAAGAAGAATAATTTACATTCTCCATAACAGAAATTCGTGGCTGCTTCATGCCAACCTTATCTGCTATGTCTTTCTGACCCCAGTCGCGCTGTTCTCGAAGAACCTTTATCTGCGTAGCAATACTTAAGTCTAAAAACTCATCGACATAGGCATGTCGATACTCTTCGCTTTTAAACGAGTTCTTTATTTTCTTTACCAAATCGCTTATGGTTTTCACGCCCTTTATCTCCACGAGTTATTAGATCAAGTCGATTTGCCTCAGCCCTTAGGGGCGCATTTAAAGGCACATATACCCTATCGCGTTCAACTGCCCCAAACAATAATGTAAATTCGCCTCTAGCAAAAGGCCCACGGCACAGCATGGGCCGTAGGGCTACTTTACCCTTCATTGGAATTTCCAAGATATGCCTTTGCCTTGGTTTCCCGCTTGTGGGCGTCAATAGTTTGGGAGCATCGTCTCCTGCTCTCTCTAATACATCAATTTTAAGGTCCAGCCGCGCACGCTGCTCTTCACTAAAAACCGAGGCCCACTCTTGCATCACATTTCTGTCACGAGAATCGAGAAAATCGAAGAGCAGGAAATGGTTATTCATAATATCACAAATTTATTATACATAACAAGAAACATAGCTTACCAACAATATATTAATTTTATTATATCCCACAAAACCGGCTTGTGGCCGAGGTTAGGGGCCGGAGGAACCCAACCCCTACCCCGCGGCTTTGATAATCGGCAGGAACAACTCGGGTTTCAGGGAGGCCCCGCCCACCAGGGCGCCGTCGATATCCGGCTGGGCCAGGAGGGTGACGGCGTTGTCCGGGGTGACGCTGCCGCCGTACTGGATGCGGATGGCTTCGGCCACCGGCCCCAGGAACTCCCGCAGCAGGCTGCGGATGAAGTGGTGCACCGTCTGAGCCTGCTCCGGGGTGGCGGTGAGCCCCGTGCCGATGGCCCACACCGGCTCGTAGGCCACCACCAGGCCGGTGCCGGTGGTGGGTTTCAGTGTCCCCAAGCCTCCTTCGAGCTGGCGTCTCACCACCTGGAGGGTCTGGTCCGCGGCTCGCTCCGCTTGGGTCTCGCCGATACACAGGATGGGGATAAGCCCGGCAGCGATGACCGCGGTGAGCTTCCGGTTGACGGTGGCGTCGGTGTCGCCGAAGTGCTGCCGCCGCTCGGAATGCCCGACGATGACGTAGTGGCAGCCCGCATCGGCCAGCATGGCGGGGGAAATGGCGCCCGTATAGGCGCCCTGTTTCTCCCAGAAGGTATCCTGGGCGGCCAGGCGGATATCGGACCCGGCCAACTCCTGGGCCACTGCGGCCAGGGCGGTGTAGGGCGGCGCCAGCGCCACCTCGGCCCGCCGGCCCGGGGCCGCCCCGTCCCGGATATTCCGGGCCAGGGTTTTGCCCTCGGCCAGGGTTTTATGCATCTTCCAGTTTCCGGCGATGAAGGGTTGACGTTCAGTCATCTTGATTCCTCTGGGCCCATTCCTCCAGGGCCAGGATGCCCGGCAACTTCTTGCCTTCCAACAGTTCAATGAAGGCGCCGCCGCCGGTGGAGACATAGGAAAATTTCTGGAAGTCCCCGGCCTTGTGCAAAGCCACGTCGGTGTCGCCGCCGCCCACGATGGTCAAGGCATAGGAATCCGCCACCTTCTGGACCATGGCCATGGTGCCCCGGCTGAAGGCGTCATATTCGAAGGCCCCCATGGGCCCGTTCCAGACAATGGTTTTGGCGTTTTGCAGGGCCTCGCCGAAGAGCATCACCGTTGCCGGCCCGATGTCGGCGATGAGCCATTCCTTGGGCACTTCCTGCACCGGGATGATCTTGGTTTCGGCCTGCTTGTCCAGCCGGTCGGCCACCACGCAGTCCACCGGCAGATAGAATTTGACGTTCCGCCGCAAGGCCTCGGCCATGGTCTCCTTGGCGGCCTCCAGCAGGCTGTCTTCCACCAGGGATTTGCCCACTTCATACCCCATGACCTTGAGAAAGGTGTTGGCCATGGCACCGCCGATGATCATCTTGTCCACGTGGTGCAAGAGATTCTTCAGGGCCGTGAGTTTGCCGGAGATCTTGGCGCCGCCAACGATGGCCACCAGGGGCCGGGCCGGGTCTTCCATGGCCCGGTGAAAGTAATGCACCTCATCCCGCATCAGAAAACCCCCGACGCAGACGGGGGCGAAATGGGTGACCGCTTCCACCGAGGCATGGGCCCGGTGGGCCACCGCGAAGGCGTCGTCCACGTAGACGTCGATGCCTTTTATTAATTCCCGGGCAAAATCCTGGTCGTTTTTCTCTTCCTCGGGGTGAAAGCGCAGGTTTTCCAGGAGGAGCACATCGCCGGGCTTCATTTCGGCCTTGGCCTGCTCCACTTCCGGGCCGATGCAATCCGGCGCCAGCTTGACATTCTTGTGCAACCGGTACGCCAGCCGCCGGGCCACCGGTGCCAGGGAGAAGGCTTCCACCCGCTGGCCTTCGGGCCTTCCTAAATGAGACGCCAGGACAACCTTGGCATCGCCTTCCAAACAATAATTGATGGTGGGCAAAACGGCCCGGATGCGGGTGTCGTCGGTAATATTGCGGTTCTGATCCAGAGGGACGTTGAAATCCACCCGGATGAAAAGGGTCTTCCCTTTGATATCAATCTCATCAAGATATTTCACAGGCAGCTCCTATTGCTTGCAGATTAAACCACGTGGCGGCCGATGTACGACGCCAGGTCCAGCATCCGGTTGGCAAAACCCATCTCGTTATCATACCACGCCATCACCTTGACCAGGGTCCCGCCCAGGACGTTGGTGAGTTCGGCATCCACCACGGCGGAAAAGCCGGAGCCGTTATAATCCGTGGATACCAGGGGCTCGAAGGACACGGCCAAGACCCCTGCCAAAAACCCGGCCGCGGCCTCAACGAAGACCTGGTTTACCTCCTCCCTGGAGGTGGGCCGGGTCACCGTGGCCACCAGGTCCACCAGGGACACGTTGGGCGTGGGAACCCGGACGGAGAGACCGTCCAGCCGGCCGGTCAATTCCGGCATCACCTCGGTGACTGCCCGGGCGGCGCCGGTGGAGGTGGGAATCATGGACAGGCAGGCGGCCCGGGCCCGTCTATAATCGCTGTGGGAGCCGTCCAGGAGGCGCTGATCCATAGTATAAGAATGACAGGTGGTCATCAGGCCGTACTCGAGGCCGAAGGCATCATACAGTACTTTTACCACCGGCGCCAGACAGTTGGTGGTGCAGGAGGCGTTGGAGATGATCCGGTGGCGGGCCGGATCGAAGTCCCGGTGGTTGACCCCATAGACAAAGGTAGCGTCGAGCTTTTTCCCGGGGGCGCCCAGAATGACTCGTTGCGCCCCGGCCTTGAGATGCCCTTCATTGGAAGCCCGGTCCCGAAAGGCGCCGGTGGATTCCAGGACGATATCCACCCCCAACTCCTTCCAGGGGAGGCCTTCCGGGTCCAGAACCCGGGTGACCAGTACTTCCCGGCTGTTAATGATGAGGTTTTCCCCGTGGGCGGCCACAGTGCCCGGAAACCGGCCGTGGACCGAATCATATTTAAATAGATGAATATCCCTGGCGATATCGGCCCGGGAGTTGATGGCCACCAATTCCAGATCCTTATCGGTGGTAGCCAGGAGCCGGGTGAGGCACCGGCCGATACGCCCGAAGCCATTGATAGCTACTCTGATCACTGCTCCCCCTCCATTGCCAAATACTCTGGCCGATAACGGGCCTGAACGCTTACTAATCCTGGCTTAATGTTAATCAGAGTTGTTCGGGCCGTCAATGATTTTATCCTTTCGGCAAGTTTTTCCGACAAGAGCCTCAGGGGAGGTGTGAGGCGACGCATGCCGTGCCACTTTTTTGTGCAGAGAGGCGACTCTGGGAAAGGCCGCACCCTGTCTGCAGTCTTGTCCACATCCCGCCCCGGTTTCGGTCTGGCGCTCATGGAAGCGATGGCTTTCGCTCTTGCTTTTTTACGGTTTTTCCTTTAGTTATTTATTTTAACTTTTTATCGGGATGCCACATGGCCAACCTCGTCCGTCAGTTGGGACAACGCTCGTTAAATTTCGTCAGAGAAGCCGGGGGCATGATAATCTTCCTCCTGGAGGGTCTGGGCCTGGCCTTGGTGCCGCCCTTCCGGCCCCGCCGGCTCCTGCAGGAAATTTATCAAATCGGGGTCAAATCCACCCTGATCGTTATGCTCACCGGCGCCTTTACGGGCATGGTCATGGCCCTGCAGGGCTTCTACACCCTGAAACAGTACGGTTCCGAAGGGGCCCTGGGTTCGGCGGTAGCCTTGAGCCTGATCCGGGAGATGGGACCGGTGCTCACCGGCATCATGGTCTCGGCCCGGGCCGGGTCCGCAGTCACCGCCGAAATCGGCATCATGCGGATCACCGAGCAGTTGGACGCCATGGACACCATGGCCGTCAACCCCATCCAATATGTGGTGATGCCCAAACTGCTGGCCGGGGTCATCGCGGTGCCTTTTCTCACCGCCATCTTCGACGTGGTGGGTATCCTGGGCGGCTATCTCGTCGGCGTGATCCTCCTGGGGGTCAGCTCCGGCTCCTATTTCTCCAGCATGGTCCGGAGCGTCGTGCCCCTGGATGTTTACGGCGGCATCGTCAAATCCCTGGTGTTCGGCCTCACCATCATACTGGTGGCCTGCTACAAGGGCTACTACACCCAACACGGGGCCGAGGGTGTGAGCAAAGCCACCAACCAGACCGTAGTCTTGTCCGCGGTGCTGATCCTGGCGTGGGACTATGTTCTCACCTCATTTTTTATGTAAACCATGATAAAAATCGTCAACCTGACCAAATCCTTTGCCGGCCACAAGGTCTTGGACGGCATCAACTTGGAGATGCCCACCGGCCAGATTACGGTGGTTATCGGCAAGAGCGGGGTGGGCAAAAGCGTGCTCCTGAAACATATTATCGGCCTGTTGAAACCCGACTCCGGCCAGATTTTCGTCGACGGCCAGGATATGTCACTGCTGAAAGGCCGCCAGCTGCGGCAATTCAAACGGCGTTTCGGCGTGCTGTTTCAGGGCGGGGCCCTGTTCGACTCCCTGAATGTGTTTGAAAATATCGCCTTCCCGCTACGGGAAAAAACCCGGCTCACCGAAGCCGAAATCGCCAAACGGGTTCGGGAACGCCTGGTCCAGATGTCCCTTACGTCCGAGGTGGAAACCAAGTTTCCCGACGAACTGAGCGGTGGCATGAAAAAGCGGGTAGCCCTGGCCCGGGCCATGATTCAGGAGCCGGAGATCATGTTCTATGATGAGCCGGTTACCGGGCTGGACCCGCCCATGACCAACACCGTCTTTCATCTGATCACCAAGACCCATCAGGAGAGCGGCTATACGGCTTTAATGGTGAGTCACGACCTTCCCGAGGTCTTTAGCGTGGCCCACCAGGTGGCCATGCTCCACAAGGGCCGCATCATTGCGGCGGGCACCTCCGAGGAGATTCAAAACCATCCTGACCCGATGGTCCAGAGTTTCATCCGGGGAGAAGTCGATTTTCTGGAGGGCTAAACAATCTTATGAAACGAGCCAATCTGGAGCTGAGCGTGGGTTTCTTCGTCCTGATAGGCCTGCTTTGCCTGGCTTATCTGGCAATTAATCTGGGCAAGATAGAGATTTACGGCGAGGGCTACCAGATCTATGCCAACTTCGACAATGCCTCCGGCCTCAAGACCGGGGCCACGGTGGAAGTAGCCGGGGTGGAAGTGGGCCGGGTGGTATCCATCCAGATCACCCCTTTGAATCAGGCCCGGGTTGGTTTGAAGATGCAGACCGGACTCAAGATTCAAGACGATGCCATCGCCTCCATCCGCACTAAAGGGATCATCGGGGATAAATTTATCAAGTTGTCTTCGGGCGCCTCGGAAAAGCTCATCCCTCCGGGTGGCACCATCATCAACACCGAATCCGGCATCGATCTGGAAGAACTGCTCGGCACTTACATTCACGGCAAGGTATGAGGCGGGATCACTATCGGGTCAGGGATGGGCGGAACACCTTCCGGTTGGTGCAGGGGGTAGAGGCGGGTTTCAAACCCGCCCCTACAAAGCGCACATGGTATTAGCGCCCTTTAACTTGTCGGTTTCTGGTATTATATTGAATGAGGATTGAATCCCCTCTGGGAAGCTGAGGCGGTCACCTGCCTGATTCGGCTTGGCGAAGCGGGAGAGTAATACCGGCAGCCAGGCTGCCAGCCCTGAGGGCATAAGGAGTTATCTCATGATAGGCTTGTTGATACGAAGCGCGATTTTTGGGTTAACCCTTCAGCTGCTGGTGGGAGCTGCCGGGGCCTGGGCGGGGCCTCCCACGGACATTGCCAGGCAAGTCATCGAAAAGGCCTTGGATATACTTAACAACCCCGCCTACCAGGGGGAGGAGCGCCGCCAGAAGGTCAAGGACATCGTCGACCCATACTTCGATTACCAGGAAATGGCCAAGCGGTCCCTGGGCCCCGCCTGGGGCAAACTCAACGCCGGCCAGCGGCATGAGTTCGTGGCTCTGTTCTCCCAACTGCTGGAGGCCTCCTACTCCGATAAGATCGAGAAGTACGCCCAACGGGTGAAAATTGACTACACCGGCGAGATTCTCAGCGGCGATTACGCCGAAGTGCGCACCGTGGTGGTGAAGGCCAATGACCGGATCCCCTTGAATTACCGCCTCCTCCAGAAAGGGGGCACCTGGATGGTCTACGATGTGGTGATCGAGGGCGTCAGCCTGGTGAGCAACTACCGGTCTCAGTTCAGTCGGATTATCCATGAGTCGGGCTACGCCGAACTGGTAAAGCGCCTCCAGACCAAGGTGTCCGAATTAACCCGCACCGGATGAGGAATATTCTTGCCCGGAAAAGCAGAGACGGGTCCCAGTCGTCATCCCGGACGTTTGCCGTCGGTTCCGGAGCCGGAGCCTGACCTGCGCGGCGGGACCCGGCTACGGCGCCTTCTTCACCCTGGCCAGCGGTAAACCTTGCCCCCCATGAATCCCGAACCGGTCCCCACTCCCCGTTATGCCGTCCTGCTGTTGATCTGCTGCGGGGTGGTCCTCGGGTGCTACTTCGGCACCTACATGCGTTTCCCGGTGGTGCCGCTCTACGCCCAATCATTGGGCGCTGATACGGTTATGGTGGGCCTGATCAACGCCGCCTTCCTGCTGTCCGCCGGGGCCCTGTCCCTGCCCTTGGGTCTGGTCGTCCACCGCCTGGGCATGAAGCTGCTGGCCGGGGTGGGACTGCTGATCCTGGGCGCATCTTCCTTTCTCCTGGCCGTCAGTTCTACGCCGCACCAGCTCCTCTGGATCTACCTGTTTTCCGGCGCCGGACTGGCCGCCTTCGGCCCCACCACCATGTCATACGTGGCCGGCATCTCGCCGCCCACCCACCTGGGCCGGTCCTATGGCTGGTACACCACGGCGCTCTATGTCGGCATGGGCCTGGGGCCGGCAGCCGGTGGCTTCGTGGCCGAGGCCTGGGGCTTTACCCCGGTGTTTATCCTGTCGGGGCTCAGTATCTTCGTGACCTTCTGGATCATGTTCTTTTTTCTGCCCCGAGCCCGCCACGTCATGCCCGCGAGCCCCAGCCAACCCGCCATGGGGAAAGCCGTCATCCGGGAAGTCGGCAAAAACCTGCCGTTGTTGGGCACCTGGCTGGCCACCGCCGCGGGCTGCTTCGGGGTGGGCGTCTTCATCACCTACCTGCCCCTGCATGCCCACGCGCAGGGGCTGACCTATGGGCAGATCGGCCTGGTCTTTGCCGTCCAGGGCTTGATGAACGCCGTCTCCCGCCTCCCCTTCGGACACCTGAGCGACCGGGTGAAACACCGCACCCTCCTGGTGGTCTGGGGGCTTCTCGGGGTGGCGGCCTCTCTGGCCGGGTACGGGCTCTCCCGCCAGCCGCTGCATTTCATCCTTAGCGCCGTGGCCATGGGAATCAGCATGGGCCTGGCCTTCACGTCGGTGGCGGCCCTCTGCGTCGAAACCGTCCCCCCCGACCACCGCGCCATCGCCATGGGCGGCTATAACTCCGCCATCTACCTGGGCATGATGGTCAGCGCCGCCGGCCTGGGGCCCATCATCGCCCTCATCGGCTATAAGGACGGCTTTCTCCTGACCACACTCATCACCGTCCTGATTACCGGGGTCGCCTTTCTCCTCATGAAAAACTTCTCTCCACCCCCAATCGGCCCGCCGGCCGCAGTCTCGCACCCCGGGGCGCAAGGGTGATCCCCAAGCCTCCCTCGATACCTCGTCCGGTCAACATATGCGGGTGAATTTTTCCGGTGATTCAAGTATAATTTCAGCTATTAATGGGAGCACTAAATTGATTGCACCAAACGTTGCTGTTGTAGGGGCGGTTCGCGCACCGCCCCTACGGCCACGCAATTTCTTTTATGCTCCGAGTAATAACTGGATGGGGGCTGGGTTTCCAGGTCCTTTCCTCTGAGGTGTAGGGAAAACGCAGGACCGGGTCCCTCCTGAAGCCGCCGTGAGGAGTTCGGTTACGGTGAGGCAGCCGGCCTGGGTGCCTGGAAGAGAGAGGAACCACGTATGTCCAAAAACGAGGGGCGGGGAAGTTATGGGTTGCGAGTTTTCCTCCTGACCCTGGCCTTAAGCCTCATTATGGGAGGGTCCGCGGCCCTGGCCGCCGGCCCCGCGGATGAAGTAAAAAGCCTGATTAATGAAGTGCAGGCCATTCTCGACAATCCGGCCCTCCAGGCGCCGGACCAGCGGGCCCGGAAGGTCGACCTGGTGGAGCAGGCCGCGGCCCGCCATTTCAACTATCGGGAAATGGCCAAACGGTGCCTGGGGGAAACCTGGGATACCCTGAACCAGGGCCAGCAAGACGAGTTCGTGAAGAATTTCAGCGGCCTCTTGAAGGCCTCCTTTGCCTGCCGCCTGGACGAATTCACCAAGGCCGGGGTGACCTACCAGCCGGAAATCCTCAAACCTGATCACGCCGAGGTGCCCATCGTCATTCTACGCCCCAACGACAAGATTCCCGTCAGCTTTCGGATGCTCAAGGAGCCCCAGGGCTGGATGATTTACGATCTGCTGATCGAAGGGGTTAGCCTGGCGGACAACTACCGGGGCCAGTTCGCCCGCATCATTCAGGGGGGGTCGTTCCAAGACCTGCTCAAAGTCCTCCAGGCCAGGATGGCCGAGGAGTGCAAGCCGTAAAATTTCTGGGCTCCATCAGACCAACGGGCCTCTTCCAAGATCAATCACCGCTCCTTGGACTTCGATCCGCCTCGGTGCCATCTTGCACATTGGATGAGGCCCAATATGTCGTAGGTTGCTAAAAAAGGAGGACGGCTAATTGTACTAGTAGGAATGCATTTTTCAATTAGGGGAATTTTTTGAGCCCAAGCAACAAAATTAATGTAGCGATGATAACAGAACTTATAATCAATAAGAGATTTTTTACACCTTCTACTTCAAAAATCTGTTTCAATCTTTCCAACGTTGTGGGGGTTATACCCTTTGTATGAAAGAGATCGTAACCCAGCTTCTTGGCTGTTGTAGATATAATTGATGGTTCAGTGATGTTACCAAGCCATCCCTTATTTAACAAGGTTTTTATATCATTAAATAGGTTTGCTGAACAAGCCATCTTTATCATATTTGCGCATTTATAACAAACAAATCCGGTAAGTGATTTGTACCGTGCCTCATCTAGTTGGTATGTAAAATCAAATATACATCCTTTTGTTGCATTATGATGCACCGATTTACTACCTTTACATGCAATATAAGTAGAGAATTGTATGATCAAAGTTAGAATGAATTCCAAAACTGATGGTGGAGCCATATATGGCTCCCAATGGCCGAGTGCAAAAACAGCCCAATTGTTAACTCTAGTCATGTAATATCCATCAGAGAATTTGGCCATTGACACAATTATAATGCCATCTATAGCCTCTTGGATTAAGCCATAGCTATTTGCCTTATCATCTAACCAATCTTTATACTCAATCGTATAATTATTGATATCTCTATTAATTTCTTTACGATTAAGTAGTTTAGATGAATTTAACTTAATTAAAACTTCCGCATCTTCAGGAACGGGAAGAAATTGAAATTCGATACTACTCTGCAATGTGTTTTGGTAAAGGACTAAATATTTCAATGTGGTTGCTTCAGGGGATTTTAAGGAAGTTATAATAATCCCGATTTTAATTGGGGAATTGTTCATTTAATCACCCTTAATGTTTGTCTCCAAATATAAAGACCAGCTGTAAGGTCAAACCGCCGTATGGTTATCCACTCATACACCATCTGAAAATACAAGTCCAACTCCCCTTTGGGAATTCCTGTCGCCATGCGCACACCTCACACCTGGCCAAACTCCAACGGCGTGTCCTTGCGGTAGGCCAGGGCCTGGCAGGAGGCGATGAGAGTTCCCTTCGGGTCGGTCACCTCGATGAAATAGGTGGCGGTGCGCCGGCCGGCGTGGAGCTCACGGGTCGCGGCGGTGAGGCGCTCCCCCATCTTGGCCGCGGCGTGGAAGGTGAGGTTCATGTTGAGGGCCACCGCCACCGTGCCGTGGCCGTTCACCGCCGCCTGGAAGGCCTCGTCCACCAGGGCGAAGATGGCCGAACCGTGGACCATCCCCAGGATATTGGCCATCTTGGACCGGCAGACCATGCTCACCTTGGCCCGCCCCGGCCCCACCTCTTCCAGCTCCAACTCCCAGAACCGGCTGATCTCCTGGGCGGCCACCCGCTCCTTGAATGCCGCTAGGAAGGTTTCATCAACTTTGGTCATTTTCTCCCCCCGAGAGCTATTGTTTCCCGTTTTTCGTTGTCCGTCTCCGGTCTTTGATCTTCCTGGCTTTGGCTCAGCACTGTCCGGTTTGGTTTTTGCAAAGAAGAGGTTATATATCGTCCAACAATTCATCAATTCGCTCACGCACTTTTTGCGCCGAGAAGATTACTTCCCCCTCACCCTAACCCTCTCCCCCATTGGGGGAGAGGGGAAAAAAGAAACCGATTTAAAGCCTTATGGTTACTAAACCTGGCGACATCATTTACTCCCTCTCCCCCCGCTTCGGGGGGAGAGGGTTGGGGTGAGGGGGGCTGAACAACCGCATGCAATTTCCTAACCGGACAGTGCTGGCTTTTGCTGAAAGCTGAAGGCTGACAGGTTTACGAATAAATCTCCGGAAACTGATTTTTCCAGCGCCGGTGGAGCCAGAGCCACTGTTCCGGGCACGTCCGCACCCAGGCCTCGATAACTCGGCTCTGGAGTTCCAGGTGACGCCGGATGTCGGCCTGGGCGTCGGAGGTTTTTATCAGGGGCAGCGGCGGCAGGATCACCATGAGGTGGCGCCCGTCCGCCAGACGCCGGGACAGGGTGGGAAGGACCGGCACTCCCCGCCGGGCCAGGAGCGCCGCCACCGGGGTGGTCCGGGCCGGCCGGCCGAAAAAGTCCACCAGGAGGCCCCCGGCGGTGGTGGTATTCTGGTCGATGACAATTCCCACCACTCGGTTCTGACGCAGGTGTCCCATAATCTCCTTCATACCCTTCTGCTTGGCCACCATGGAGTTGCCACCCCGCTGCCGGAGATACCGGGCCAGCCGGGCCGCCCAGGGCTGGTCCAACTCCCGGCCCACCACCACCCCAGGTCGGCATAGCAGTCCGTAGCCCATAACGGTGTACTCCCAGTTGCCGGCATGGGCGGCGATGGCCACCGCGCCCCGCCCCTGGGCCAGGGCGGCTTCCATATGCTCCTCCCCCAGGATGATCACCTTCCGGCGGATAACTGCCAGCGGGGCCAGGAGCAGTTCCACCATCTCCCAGGCGAAGCGCACGAAATGGCAGAAGACCCGCCGGGCCAGGCGCTCTTGCGCCGCGGGGCTTAAGGTCCCGCGGTAGGCAAACTCCAGGTTGGCCAGGGTGATCCGCCGGTGCCGCCGGTCCAGGCGGTACCAGAGGGCGGCCAGATTCCGCACCAGCCAGTCGCCGCCATGAGCCACAATTCCCCATTGCCTGCGGTTTTCAGGCTCCCCTGCCGGCGTGGTCACGGTTGAACCTCAGAGGACACGGTGGCCGGTTCCGCCCCGGCCGGGGTCCGGGCTTGCCGCTGAACCGGAAGCGGCTGACGCCGGCCATAGAGCCGCACCGCCTCCTCGCCCACCAGGTCGGCAATCCGGGCCATGAGAAGCCGGGCCGCCACCTCCTTGCCGCCGTGATAGGCCGCCTTGCGGCCCCAGTACCAGGGATTGGCATAATTAATTGCGGTCCAGCCCCACCGCACCGCTTTGTCCAGATGATGGCGCCTGATGAAGGCATAGCCCCAATGGCTCTTGACGCTTTGATACATCCCGTGATAGCGCACCACCGTGCCCAACTCCACATCCTTAAAGGGCCGCATGGGCATGGTTTCCAGCCAGGCGGCCAGCCGGGCGCCCACCCGGTTATGGAGCGCCACCAGGCCCGCCAGGGAGGCTTTGAGTTCCGGCCGGTCCTCGTCGGGATAGTAAGCCCGAGCGATCTCCTTGATCAACTCCAGGGACATCTCGTTGATGGCCTTGAAAGAAATGGCGGTGCCCGGCAACCATTTGAGCAGATAATGGCGGCGGTAACTGCGGATGATCGATAGGGCCGCCCGGTCTTCGGCGCGAGAGTCCGGCAGGGTAATCATGACCCCGTCCGGGTCCCCCTCCTGCCGCAGCAGGTCCTTGATGACCTGATGCCTGGTCCAGAGACGCACCCCCAGCAAGGATGCCCCCCAGAGCGCCAGCAGCGCCCCGATGGCCAGGAATAACCAGTGATAAGCCAGGGAGAAATTCATGACCGGGGCGAGGCGGCTTCGGGTTCCCGGGGCAGGGGCGCCAAGCGCCAGCCCTTACCGGCAGGGGCGGCCTGGACGCAGTTCATCCCCTACCCTCCCCTTCCCGCCTAAGGCGCAAAACCTCATACACCGCCTCAATCTCGGCGGCCATCTGTTCCATGGAAAACTTCTCGATCACCAACTCCCGCCCCCGGCGCCCCAACGCCCGGCGATAATCCGGGTCCGCCATCAGCCGGCCCATGGCCTGGGCCAGGGACCGGGTATCCCGTGGGGGCACCAGCAGCCCGGTTTCCGCATCGAGGATCACCTCCGGAATGCCGCCCACGGTGGTGCCCACCACCGGCCGGGCCATGGCCAGGGCCTGGAGCAGGGACTGGGGCACCCCTTCGTTGGCATAGGACGCCAGGACCTTGACGTCCATCAGGGCAAACCACGGCGCCACCTGGTCCCGAAACCCCGCCAGACGCACCCGGTGCTGCACCCCTAACTGGGCGATTTTCTCTTCGATCACCACCCGGTAGGGACCCTCCCCCACCAGGAGGAGAAAGGCCCGGGCGCCTTGTTGGAGGAGCGCATGGAAGGCCTCCAAGAGATCGAGGTGCCCCTTCCAGGAGCGCAGCACCGCCACGCTGCCGAAGATGAAGGCATCGGCGGGTATCTGCAACTGGACCAGCAACTCCCGGCTTTTTTCCTGGGGGGCAAACTCCGCCAGTTCCACCCCGGTGGGGATGGAAAAGATCCGGCGGGCCGGCACCCCCAGACGCTCTATGAGCAAATCCTTGGTGACCTTACCGGTGGTGATGATGGCCGCCGGGGTCTGGTAGAGCCACCGGGTACGCCGGTTATCCCTGACCAGGGTGGACAGATGCCGGGTCCGCACCAGCAGGGGCCGGTTCCGCAAGCTCCGCCAGGCCAGGGTCCCTACCCAGGAATCCAGGGAACTGTGGGTGTTCAGGATGTCCACCGCCGCCCGGTTCAGGAGCCGGCGCAGCCCGGCCCAGGCCCCCAGGTTTTTAATCCCGCCGAAGACCAGGGGCGTCACCGGGAAATTATGCAGCCGGGCCCGCTGGTACAACTCTCCCCGGGGATCACAGACAAAGGCCGTCCGGTGGCCGCGCTGGCGCATGGCCAGGGCTTCCACCAGGATGCGCCGCTCCTGTCCCCCCCAGCCTAAGGATGCCTCGGTTTGCAGGATGGCTAAAGATTTTTTGGACGGTTTAACCGGCATGGAGGCTTCCTATCCTTAGTGCAGTGGTTCATAAATCCGGCAACGTATTGCTTACTCCGTAAAGATCACTTCCCCCTCACCCTAACCCTCTCCCCCATTGGGGGAGAGGGGAAAAGGGGGGACCGATTTGACGCTCTGCCCCGAAAAGTTCAAGGTTCAAAGTTCAAGGTGTTTAATGTAGGGTGCGCACCGCGCACCATGATAAAAAGCCATCGACTTTTCATAATTTATAGGTGAGCCGAAGGCCCATGAATGACTGACATCATAAACAATCCGGCGACCTAACCTACCCCCTCTCCCCCCGCTTCGGGGGGAGAGGGTTGGGGTGAGGGGGGCGATATATGACCTGACCGTATGCATAAAAAGGTACTTAGTCACGTGAGTTTTTCGGCGCTAACCCGCACTAAATGCGGTTGCCCCGGCGCCAGAGGTCCAGGTAGAGCTCTTCCAGCTTTTGCAGCATGGCCTCCAGGGAGTACCGCTCCACCACGGTGCGGCGGGCTGCGTCCCCCAGACGCTGCCGCGCCTCCGGGTGGCGGTGCAACTCCAGGATGGCCCGGGCCAGGGCCTCGGGGTCGCCGGGGGCCACCAGGCAGCCGTTGACGCCGTCTTCGATGGCCTCCTGGGAGCCGCTCACCCTGGTGGCCACCACCGGCAGACCCGCTCCCATGGCTTTCAACAGCGCCAGGGGCAGACCCTCCCACAGGGAGGGGTGCACAAAGAGATCCAGGGCGCGAAAAATTTCGGGCAGATCCCGCCGGGTGCCCAGAAACCGCACCGTGCTCGCCAATCTTAGCTCCCGGACCTGGCGCTTAAGCTTCTCCTCCTCCCGGCCTTCCCCGACGATAAGCACCACCAGGTCCGGAATCTGCCGTTGCAGTTCCGGCAGCGCCGCCAGCAGGTGTCCATGGCCTTTCTGCTCCTCCAGGCGGCCCACGGCTCCCATAACCAGATCCCCGCCTGACAATCCCAACCGCTCCCGGGCCTCCTGCCGGCTCAGACGCGGGTTGAGCTCGGCCAGGGGAATGCCGTAGGGCATCAGCAGCAGGCGGGAGGACGGCACCCCGTCGTACCGGCGCACATCCTGCCACACCTGGGCGCTCCCCACCAGCACCCGGTCCGTGGCCCACCCCAGGAGAAAATTCCACCCGCGCCGGTGAAGTTTGACCTGGGTGTAGGAATTGTGCACCGCCGCCACCACCCCGCTCAGCCCCAACCCCAGCGCCCCTAACCGGCCATAGAGGTTGGGATGATAGAGGTGGGTATGGAGGATGTCCGGTCGGTCGGCTTTGAGCCGGCGCCGCACCGCGCCAACAATCCGCCAGGTAGAAATCCGTTTTATATCCAGCCCCAGGCTGACCACCTCATAGCCCCGGGCCCGAAGTTCCTGGCCCACGGGGCCGGGCGGGCCGAGGGTGGCCACCGAGACTGCGAACCGCTGGGGGTCAAGGCCCTGGACTATGGCCGCCACCAGGTCTTCCGCCCCCCCCACCGGCATGGTCGCCAGGAGATGGAGCACTTTAAGGCGCCGGGCCGGGAGCGCCGGTGGCGCCGGAGCCTGACCTGCAAGGGGCCGATTTCGCTTCAGCCACACGGCTATAGTGAGTTCCCTGTCCTTTCCGGCGGCTAACGGCGCGCCCTGGCCATCCTCGCCGCCGGGTTGCCTCCTCCCCGGCGGGGACGCGGTCCGCCTCGGTTGCCATTATACCAGAACTTCAGTCAAAAATGGTATATTCACGTGGTTGCTGGCAGCGCCGCGCCCCCCGGCCCACCGGGATCAGGAAGAGGTGCGCCAAATCTCAGAGGCGGCAACAGAAATTTGCGGCGTAAAGACTTGACAGGCCGCCCCGCTTTTGTTAACTAATTATCTGCACGTGGGGCTGTAGCTCAGCTGGAAGAGCACTTGAATGGCATTCAAGGGGTCAGGGGTTCAAGTCCCCTCAGCTCCACCACCTTTTGGCAGGAATTACAAGAGGTTGGCAACTTTAGGGTTGCTGGCCTTTTGGCTTTTTTGGGGTTTGTTTACCAATTCTTTACCACTCGGTAAATCGTTAAGCAGGTTTACCGAATCCCTCAGGTGCTCATGGGACAGGTGGGCGTAGCGCATGGTCATTTTCATATCCGCATGGCCCAGGAGCTCCTGCACCGCCTTTAAGCTGGCGCCCCGCATTACCAGCCGGGAAGCGAAGGTATGGCGCAAATCGTGGAAACGAAAATCTTCTACCCCGGCCCGCCGGCAAGCAGAGGCAAAGGATCGCTTCACTGCATAAAACCGCCTGCCCTGGGAGTCACAGAACACAAATTCGGATTTCAGTTGATTTCCCCGGCGCACTTCCTTGAACACTTCGGCCAGCCGGTCATTAATGGGGATTTGCCGCCCTTTGCCGCTTTTTACCATCCCAGCCTCAAGATAAATAAACCCGTTCCTGATTTGCTCCCATTTCAGGGCAAGCAATTCACCCCGCCTCATGCCGGTGAGCAGGGCCGTTTCCACCAGGGGGCGGAGATATGGGGAATGGGCTTTTAAATCGTCAGAGGCCGTAAGGAGGGCCGCAACTTCGGCTTCAGTGAGAAACCGCAGCCTGTGGTTATTCTCTTTGAACATCAACCGCTTTCCTTTCTTAAAGGGGGAAGTCTCAAGCATGCCCCACTCCACGGCCTTGCTCAGCATATGGGAAATCAGGGCCATTTCCCGGTTGACGCTGGCATCGGTCCGCTGTTTGCTCCCATTGGCTGGCGTCGCCTTGCGCCTGTTCCGGTAGGTTTCCAGGTCAAGGTAAGTGATCTCGGATAGCCTACGATCCCCGAAATGATCTTGCACTACGGCCAGGAGATACCGCTTGCTTGTGTTAAAGGCCCTTTGGAAGCCAAAGTTTTCCACATAGAGCCGGGCCAGTTCGTTAAAAATGGTCTGACTCTCCTTTTTCACGTCAAACACATCGTGATAGCGTCCCTCTTTCTTGGCCGCCGTCACCTTGCCAAGATATGCCTCAGCATCTTTCTTGAGGGCGAAGCACTTCATTTTACGCTTGCCCTCGGGGTCGTAATAGTCGATCTGCCAGGACACCCCCGCCTTGTTCACTCGTTTTCTGAGCTTTGCCATTGCCTAACCTCCTGTTTCTTGTGACACCGTGGACACTCAGCTAAAATCGCCATGGCCTACGCTCCTTTAGAATCCTTGCTCCATATCTTTCTGTCTTTTATTACAAAGAAATTCCACCCTTTCTTAATAGCCCTATTTTCAATAATATTTAAGAACCTTATAAATATTTTCCCATGACCATCCGGTTCAATAATAGTCCCACCACATAAACTAAAATCTGATTTATACGTTTTTGTTATTAATGATTCCAATCTATGAACAGCAATATGGGCCAATTCATGTAATAAATTTTGTGTCCGCATTGGTGGATAACAGTGGATACTTATTTTACAGCTTGCTATGCCATTTAAATATTGAATACCGTCAACATGACCTAAAGAGGTTGGCCTTTTGTCACAAAAAGGCGTACTTGATCACAGGGTTAAAAATTAGGCTTGTGAGATCCAGGCGATATCTGGTTGGAGCCCCTTGAAGTAACAGGTCATCGCCTCCACTAGGACCGGAAAGGTCTGACGGCCCCGCACGCGACAGGTTTGGCGCAAAG
>JAHIKF010000264.1 GCA_018897875.1 Pseudomonadota bacterium
CGGAGAGCTGGCGGGTCCACAGCTCCGCCGGCTGACTGAGGTCCAATTCCAGCGGGGCGCTTCCCGGCGACTTCATCCCCACCAGGACCCAGCCCATCTCCTGGTAATGCGGCGCGTAGGTTACCAGGAGATCCTTGAGGTCCAGGTTTTCTTTCAGGTCAAAGATGCGGCCGATTTCTTTCTGGCCGAGCCTGACGGAAAAATCTTTGGGGTCCAATTATCAGTCCTTGCAATCATGAGATTGAATCAAGCCTTGCCTTACCGGAACCTGGCCGGTCTTTTGAGACCAAGACCGCAAGACCAGCGCCTACGGAGCAGTTCCGCCCAGATTATAAAACTGCCGCGCCTGACCCAAGAACCAGGCAGACGAGAAGGTTTTGAGGATATTTTTACTAGAGAGCAGGCTTTTCAGCAATCGGGGTAACCCTGATACTGGGGTTCTATTTCCCCTAATTCCCAAGGGATGAATGCTGTATTGGGCGGGGGCCCTGGGTTAAAAAGCCGGTGGGAGAAGTTCGGGGGCGGGTAAGCCCGGGGATGGGGGCTCAGGCAGCAGGGCGGCCAGGTTCGGGTGCGCCAGGCGCAGAAAGACCCGCAACAACCGAGATGCCACTAAGCTTGCCGGTCCAGATGATAGAGGATAATGGTGATAACAATCGTTCCGAGCAACATCCAGATTGGCCCAAACAGCCACAGGAACAGCAAAACACTGAAGTAATAGCCGCGCATACCCATGGTGTAATGCATCATACCGCGGTTGAGGATACTTGTTACATATTCGGGGGTTATTTTGTGAGCCAAATTGAATGGGACGTTGATCATGAAATTAACGTGGTTTAAATAGCGGATGGCCAGGCAGAAGCTAAAGAAAATGAAAAAGAAATCCACAATCAGCACCATTAACTTGAACAACCACAGAACCCGGTGTTCCCGCACCACCTCAGTGAGACCGGGGGTAATCTCCGCCATTTTTTCCGGGCTGGCGGCCACGCTGAGCAGCCCCAGACAGATCAGGATGCCGGTGGAGGCCAGGAAACTGGCAGCCATCGTCCAGTTGCGCAGGGTCTGGACCGCCAGGATATCCCGCCGTTCTTCCATGATGGATTCCACCCAGTGGCCCCGCAGGTGGTTGGTGATGCCCACCGAGGTGGTCATGGGTCGGCGATATATCCGGTAGATCCAGTGGAAATGGTAAATTCCCAGGATGAAAAATGAAGCGGCGGTGAGATAAAAATCATATTGGGATAGGTCAGGCATGGGCTGGGGCCCCCTATCAGACCCGCCAGGGGCGGTCTGGATATTGGGAGTTTACCTCAAGTTGCGCCTTAAAAGTATGCCTAACTGCTCCGGGCGGCAAAAAATTTTCGTTGGTCTGCCGGCCAGGCGCAGGGCTCCGGGCCGGGCGATTGCATTCTGTCAAAATATCACGTATATAATGAGCTGTTGTTGTTTTTCAGACCGCGTGCACTCTTGTTAATTGTAGTTGTAATAGAACAACATCGAAGATAGCAACCAGGAAAACAACTTGGGAGGGAGCGCTTGCAATGGCCATCACTGATTCTGTGCCGGCACCAAACTTTATTCACCATATTATTGATGAAGATTTAAAAATCCATAAAAATGACGGCCGGGTGATCACGCGCTTTCCTCCGGAGCCCAACGGCTACCTCCACATCGGCCATGCCAAGTCCATCTGCCTCAACTTCGGCCTGGCCGCCGATTACCACGGCGTCTGCAACCTCCGGTTCGATGACACCAATCCCAGCAAAGAAGAGGTGGAGTATGTGGACTCCATCCTGGCCGACGTCAGGTGGCTGGGGTTCGACTGGGAGGACCGGCTGTTCTTCGCCTCGGACTATTTCGAGCCGTTGTACCAGTATGCCCTGCACCTGATCGCGACGGGCAAGGCCTATGTGTGCGACTTGAGCCCGGAGCAGGTCCGGGAGTACCGGGGCACCCTGACGGAGCCGGGCGCCGACAGCCCCTTTCGTAACCGGCCGGTGGCGGAGAACCTGGACCTGTTTACGCGGATGCGGGCCGGCGAGTTTCCCGACGGGTCCCGGACCCTCCGGGCCAAGATCGACATGGCCTCGCCCAACCTGAATATGCGGGACCCGGTCCTGTACCGCATCAAGCATGAGAGCCACCACCGCACCGGCGACGCCTGGTGCATTTATCCCATGTACGATTACGCCCATCCCCTGTCCGATGCCCTGGAGGGGATCACCCACTCCATCTGCACCATGGAGTATGAGGATCACCGGGTGCTGTACGACTGGGCCCTGGACCACTGTCCCGTCCCGTGCCACCCGCAGCAGATCGAGTTCGCCCGCCTCAACCTCAGCTACACCGTCATGAGCAAGCGCAAGCTCCTGCAACTGGTGAACGAGGCGCACGTGGCCGGCTGGGACGACCCCCGCATGCCCACCCTGGCGGGGATGCGGCGCCGGGGTTATACCCCGGAGGCCATCCGCACTTTTTGCGAGCGCATCGGGGTGGGTAAACGGGAGAACCTGGTGGACCTGGCCCTGCTGGAATTCTTGGTCCGGGAAGATTTAAACTACCGGGCGCCCCGGGTGATGGGGGTGCTGAGACCCCTCAAGGTGGTCCTGCTCAACTACCCGGAAGGCCGGGTGGAGGAACTGGAGGCGGTCAACAACCCCGAGGACTTAAGCCAGGGCACCCGGAAGGTGCCGTTCTCCCGGGAGTTCTATATCGAGACCGAGGACTTCATGGAGATCCCGCCCAAGAAATTCTACCGGCTGGCCCCCGGTCGGGAAGTGCGGCTGCGCTACGCTTACTTCATCAAGTGCGAAACGGTGGTCAAGGACCCCGTAACCGGCGAGGTGGTGGAGCTGCACTGCACCTATGACCCGGGCACCCAGCGGGGGCACGCCCCGGACGGCCGCCGGGTCAAGGCCACCCTCCACTGGGTGTCGGCGGCCCAGGCGGTTGCCGCCGAGGTGCGGCTCTATGACCGCCTCTTCACCCAAGCCGTGCCCGGGGAGGAGCACGGCGGCGATTTCAAGGCCGATCTCAACCCCGGCTCGCTTACGGTCCTGAACTCCTGCCGCCTGGAACCGAGCCTCGCCAGCGCCCTGCCCGGGGGCTTCTACCAGTTCGAGCGCCAGGGCTACTTCTGCGTCGATCAGAAAGACAGCGCCCCCGGGGCCCCGGTGTTCAACCGCACCGTGACCCTGAAAGACCCCTGGGCCAAACTCCAGCAGGCGCAGAAAAAATAGGAGACCGCGGAAGAACTGGCTGTTAGGTCATTTTCTCCTGGTTCCCAAGCTCCTGCTTGGGAACGAGCCATATAGCGTTTGCCAAAAATTCCTTCCCATTGATGGTTTTTAAATCCCCCTATCCCCCCTTTTTCAAAGGGGGACTTTCAAAGGAATTCCGCTAAGTTCCCCCCCTTTGGAAAAGGGGGGATAGGGGGGATTTAGGTTCTTGCGGCAGGTGCAATAACGGAAAAAACTTTTGGCAATTGCCATAAATGGCGCCGGCAGAGTGCAGTGAGCCGGGCAGGGCCGGTTGGCCCGGCTGGCTTTAGGAGGGGTGGATCATGCCGGCCCCGGGATAAACTTCCGGCTACCTCATGCTGGAGACGGTCCCAGCTATTCATCATCACTCAGGTTTTTGCCGATACAAAAGTTGTCAGGCCCCACGATTTTATTCCCCGCCGCCGGGTAGGGTTCACGCCCCGTTGTTGCGCCGTCGTGGTTGGGGGTGACCCATTCGGGGAAAGTTTTTATGCACCAGGGGTGAGGCTTTTCATGATAGTATTAAGTGCGTGACCCGGGAGCCGGGTCTGGCCCCGCCGGTCACCCGGCGGGGACGGCGCCACTCAGCGCGGTCAATTGTGGCTAAGGAACCGGTGAGATGACAGGGAAGTTAGACGACCAGGGTCTGGATACCCTGGAACGGCGGTTTCAGGCGCTCCGGGATCAGATCGGGGCCATGCCCGAGGCCTGCCGGCCCGAGTTGGAGGGGGCTCTCCAGGAACTCTCCCAGGCCATCGCGGCGCTGCGGGCCGACCGGGAGGCCGGGGGAAGCCCGCAGCCCGACCCCCCCGGTGGCCGGGAGGTCCAGGCCGGCCAAGCGGGTAAAAAACGATCACCCATGAGCCCAGAGGCGTGGCCGAGCCCCTGCGAAACCATTCTGCACCACGTCTTCAGCGCTATTCCCGACCTGCTCACCATCCATGACCGGGACTTCAACACCATCCTGAGCAACTGGCACGGGTACGAATCTGTACCGGAGGCCGAGCGGCGCGGTCGGCCCAAGTGCTACCGGGTTTACCATCATCGGGACCGCCCCTGTGACGAATGTCATGCCCTGGAGGTCTTGGCCACGGGCCAACCTGTAAAGATGGAAAAGGTCAACCCCGTCGACGGGCGGATCCGGGAAATTTCAGCCTACCCCATCCTGGATGAATCCGGCCAGGTGGTCATGGTGGTGGAGCACGTGCGTGACATCACCGAGCGCCGCCAGGCGGAGGAAGCGCTGCGGCAGAGCGAGAAGCTATTCCGCTCTCTAGTGGAGAACATTACCCTCGGTATCACTTTGATCAGTTCTGACTATCGTATAACCATGACGAACCCGGCTCAGGGAAATCTGTTCCACAAACATCCACGCGAGTTTGTTGGGAAGGAATGTTTCCGGGAATTTGAAAAGCGACCGGCGGTTTGCCCCCATTGTCCCGGGGCGGTAGCCATGGCCACAGGCCAGAAGGCGGAGATTGAAACCAGAGGCGTTCGGGACGACGGCAGTTCTTTGGTGGCTCGCATCCATGCTTTCCCGAGTTTTGGCCCGGATGGCGAGATCAACGGATTTATCGAAGTGGTGGAAGATATCACCCAAAGCAAGCAAGTGGAAGAGGCGTTGCGGGAGAGCGAACAGAGGTTCCGGCTTCTGGTGGAAAGATCTCCTGATAGCATCTTCGTGCAAACCCAACACCGCTTCGCCTATCTCAACCCGGCGGCGGTCGAGTATTTTGGGGCCGAATCCGCCGATCAACTCCTGGGTCAACCGGTGCTGGACCGGTTCAGCCCCCTTTTTTACGACCTGGTACGGGAGCGAATCCGCCAGCTCAACGAAGAGAAAGAAGCCGTTCCGATGGTCGAACAGATTCATCTTAAGATGGACGGCTCGCCCTTCCATGTGGAAGTGACTGCGGTGCCCATCAGATGGCAGGGTCACGACGGCGCCCTGGTGTTTTCCCGGGACATCACGGCGCGCAAGCAGGCCGAGGCGGAATTGCGGCAATCCGAGCAAAGGTTCCGGCTCATGGCCGAGACCATCCAGGACGTCTTCTGGATCGCCACCCGGCGCATTAGTAAAATGGTGTATGTGAGCCCGGGGTTCGAGTACATCTGGGGCCGGACTCGCGAGGCCTTGTATCGCAATCCAAAGTTATTCCTGGATACCGTCCATCCGGAGGATCGGGAGCGAGTCAAGACTGAAATTATCGCGGCCCGGGAGCAAAGTATCCCCTGGGACCACGAATACCGGATTATCAGGCCGGACGGTACGGTGCGTTGGATTCTGAACCGGGGGTTTCCAGTCCGGGACGACCAGGGTCGCGTCACCCTGTTTACCGGGGTGGCTACGGACATCACCGAGCACAGGGTCCTGGAACAGCAGCTTCTCCAGGCCCAGAAGATGGAAGCGGTGGGCCGGCTGGCCGGGGGGGTGGCCCACGATTTCAACAATCTCCTGATGGCCATCACGGGCTACGGCGAACTTATGCGGGCCAAGGTCCTCAAGGATGACCCACTTTACGGCTACCTGGAAAACATTCTGAAGGCCGGCGAACGGGCCGCGGCCCTGACCCAGCAGTTGCTGACCTTCAGCCGCCAGAAGATCGTCCAACCCGAGGTGATCGATCTCAACCGGGTGGTTTTGGACCTGGAACCGATGCTGCGGCGGCTCATCGGCGAAGACCTCGACCTGGAAGTCGTCACGGACCCGAAACCGGCGGCCGTGAAGGCGGACCCCGGCCAGATGGGCCAGATCATTATGAACCTGGTGGTGAACGCCCGGGATGCCATGCCCCGAGGCGGCCGGCTCACCCTGAAAACCGCGGCGGTCAATTTTACGGTGGGCTGTAACACCAGATTCGGACTGGCGCCGCCGGGAGCTTACGTGATGCTGGTGGCGCAAGATACCGGCGTCGGCATGGATGAGGCCACCCAGGCCCACGTTTTCGAGCCGTTCTTTACGACCAAGGAACCGGGCAAGGGCACCGGCCTGGGACTGTCCACCGTGTATGGGATCGTCAAGCAAAGCGGCGGTTATCTCGACCTGGAGAGCTCCCCCGGGGCCGGCAGCACCTTCACCATCTATTTGCCCCGCCTGGAGGCGATCGTTGAACCACCCAAGGCGAAGATCCCCCTCACCGCGAGCTTCCAGGGGGAAGAGACGGTTCTGCTGGTGGAAGACGAGGACATGCTCCGGGGCTTGCTGGCCAAGTTTTTGCGGCTCTACGGCTACACGGTACTGGAGGCCCGCCATGGCGGCGAGGCCCTGTTGACCTGTGAACAGCACCCGGGACCGATCCACCTGATGGTGACCGACGTGGTGATGCCCCAGATGAGCGGCCGGGAGTTGGCCGACCGCCTCACCCCCCTACGCCCGGAAATGAAAGTTCTCTTCATGTCGGGCTACACCGAAGACGCCCTGGTCCAGCACGGCGTGGCGGATTTACCGGTGGCTTTCCTCCAGAAGCCCTTCAGGCCGATAGAACTGGGGCGCCGGGTGCATGCCGTCCTCCATCCTCCGGTGAGTCAGTAGCGGTTTCCGCCGGCCGGTCAAGGTTTTTTATTGACATTCGGGCCCGATGACTTCTCAATTGAAATAGCGGTTGAGAAAACCAGGCCGCCGCAACGGGTCTCAGTACAGGATTTCATAAATACGCTCACGTCATATATCGACCCCTCACCCTGACCCTCTCCCCCCGAAGCGGGGGGAGAGGGTCAGGGTGAGGGGGAAGTGATCTTCACGGAGTAATAAATACATTACCGTATCTATGAACCACTGTACTTAGGGTTCGGAGCAGTCGTGCATGGGCCTTCCACTTCGCCCATCAATGGTGAAAAATCTGGTAGGCCGGGCCGCCGCGCCCGCCATTACCTTGGAGCAATGGTGCGTAGGACGCACCCTACGAAAAACTTTTCAAGGTGGAACAGCCGGGGCGGCTGTTCCACAGAAAACGGAAAACGGAAAACAGAAAACTTTTCAAGACAGACCTGAAAGAGATGGGCAGCCATGGTAGACAAGCGGGTATTTAGTAAGGTTTTGGTGGCCAACCGCGGCGAGATCGCGGTGCGGATCATGCGGTCGGCCCAGGAATTGGGCCTCAAAGTGGTGGCTATCTACGAGGAGACCGACAAGGACGCCTTCCATATCATGCGGGCCGATGAAGCGGTCTGCATCGGGTCCGGCCCCCGGAAGGACTACCTCAATATCGACAAGATCATTCTCGCCGCCCAACAGACCGGGGCCCAGGCCATTCATCCCGGCTACGGTTTTTTGGCGGAAAACCCCGATTTCCCCGAAGCCTGCACCAATGCGGGCCTGGTGTTTATCGGGCCGCCCCCGGAGGTCATCAGGAACCTGGGCAGCAAGGTCATCGCTCGGAAAATCGCCCAAGCCACCGGGGTCCGCGTCATTCCGGCCACCGGGATACTCGCCCCGGGGGCCCCGGGAGAAGAGGCGGCCCTGGCGTTTGCCGCGGCCCATGGCTTCCCCATCATGATCAAGGCGGTATCGGGCGGCGGCGGCCGGGGGATTCGCCAGGTGGAGGACCGGGACAGTTTGCTCACCGGGCTAAAGCGCTCGCGTTCCGAGGCCCTCATGTCCTTCGGGGATGACAACATCTACCTGGAAAAATGCGTGTACCGGCCCCGGCACGTGGAGGTCCAGATCCTGGCCGATTCCTATGGCAACATAGTACACCTGGGGACCCGGAACTGCTCAATTCAACGCCGCCACCAGAAACTCGTGGAGATTGCCCCTGCCGGTCTGGAACCGGCTTTGACCGGGGAGATCTGCGACGCGGCGGTGCGGGTGGTTCGGGCTGCCGAGTATCTCAGCGCCGGCACGGTGGAATTTCTGGTGGAGGCCGACGGCACCTATTACTTCCTCGAAGTCAATACCCGCCTGCAGGTGGAGCATACGGTCACCGAGGTGGTGACCGGCATCGATATCGTCCGGGAGCAGTTCTTAATCGCCATGGGCGAACCCATCAGCTTTTCTCAGGAGCAGGTGGTTGAGCGCGGCTTCGCCATCGAACTCCGGATCAATGCCGAAGACCCCCAAAACGATTTTCTGGCCAGCCCCGGGGTGATCCAGGTCTACCGGTCCTCCGCCGGGCACGGCGTCCGGCTCGACGGGGCCGTCTACCAGGGGTACAAAATCACCCCGTATTACGACTCCATGATCGTCAAACTCACCGTGTACGGCTTCACCTGGCGGGAGGCGGTGGACCGGATGGCCCGGGCCCTCAACGGATTCCTCATCATCGGGGTAAAGACCACCATTCCGTATTTCCAGCAAATTGTCAAAGAGCCGGATTTTATCCGGATGAAGCTCGACACTTCCTATATCGATGACCACCCGCAACTCATGGGTTACCGGGAGCAGGAACGGGAGGTGGAGAAATTGGCCCGTCTCATTGCCGAAATCAATGCCCATGAAAAGAATCCCTATACGCAGTGAGGCGCCGGACCAGACTCGGGCCGGGGTTGACCCGGCCGGCAGCCAGGTTTTATTTTTAGAGGGGAAAGAACCATGCAAGGACGGATAATCCGGGGAATGAGCCCCACCGAGATTCTGAGTACGCTGCGGGAGTCCGAGGGGTACTACCTGTGCAACAACGAGCGGGATGTGTCGCAATCGGACTTCAAAAACCGGCTCATGCCCATGACCACGGTGCGGGTGGCGCCGTATCGGGAGGCCGCCGGGTTTTTTTCGGTGGAGGTGAGCGGCGGCGCTTCCGTCCACGTGGACCTGATGCGCAAACAGGTGAACCCCTTCGAACGGCTGCGGATCACCCGGAAGGCCATGCCCCGGACCCTGCTCCAGACCGTGTGCCGGGGCTCCAGCCTGTTCGGCTACCGGCACTATCCCGAAAACGTGATCCGGTTGACGGTGCGGGAGTTCGCCCGGTACGTCGATGTCTGGCGGGTCTATGATTTTCTCAATCACGTGCCCAACCTGGTCCCGGTGATGGAAGAGGTGCAGGCGGCGTCGCGGCTCCTCATGCCCAGCATCTGCTTCTCCACCGGTCCGGAGCACACCGACCGGTATTATGTGGACAAGGTCAAGGAGATTCTGGAGGTCACGGGTCCCGACGTCATCATCTCCATCAAGAATTACGCCGGCCTGGGGACTCCCAAGCGCATCACCCAGCTGGTGGAGTCCATCGGTGCGGCTTTTCCGGGATTGGTGCTCCACTATCACGGCTGCAACACCGACGGCAACGACATCGGGCGCATGAGCGCCGCGGTCCTGGCGGGGGCGAAGATCGTGGACGTGGCGGACCACGGTTATGGGGCGATCTATGGCCAGGCTCCGGCCCTCACCTTAATCCAGGCCCTGGACGACTACGGCAAGAGGGCTGTGGGGGTGGACATCCCCTCGCTCATCCAGTCCTCGGATCTCCTGCGCCAAGAACGGAAGATCTATGAGCCTTTCGAGAGCCCCTTCCGGGGGCACGACCCCACTGTGGCGACGTACAAGCTCACCGGCGGCGCGGTGGGCAGCGTCTTTGAGCAGGCTGACAAAGGGGGGTTTCTGGAGCGCCTGCCGGAAATCCTCACGGAAATGGCCCGGGTGCAGGCGGAGCTGGGGAACTGGTGGTCGGTGACCCCGGGGTCCCAGATCATCTGGACCACCGCGGTCAACAACGTCCTCCATGGGCGCTACGAGCGGCCGACCCTGGACCTCAAGAACATTCTGCTGGGACGTTACGGGCCCCTGCCGTTTTTTAAACCCGACGCCTGGATTTACGAAAAGGTACTGGAATTTCAGCGCTATGACAGCAAAAAGTGGCCGCAAATCCTGGTGGCGGAGGGAGGGATCCAGAAGTCCGGGGACGCCGACCTGAAGATGGAGCGCCGGCGGCTGGAAGGCGAGTTGGACCGGCCGGTCTCCGATGAAGAACTGGTGCTCTACCTCCAGTTCCCCTTCGATGCCGTGTCATTTTTCAAGTTTCAGGCCCGCTGCGGCAAGGCCTGGCTGCTGCCGCCGGAGGTCTGGTTCAGGCGCGGCGGCTTCAAGGACGGCGAGTGCATTACCTTCGCGGACGAATTCGGGGTGCCCCACCGCATCGAGGTGATCTCCACCCGCCGGGAAGGCGCCAACGTCATCACCACCCTGATGGTGGACCACAGTTTTCAAACCTTCAGCGTCCAGGTGGAAGACCCCCATAAGACTCAGGCCGCGGGGTGAGGCCCCGGAGTTCCCTGCGGCCGCCCGGCCGCGCCGGTCCGCCCCTGCACTAGACTGGTTTTATGACAACTGATTAGAATATATAGTAAAATAGCGTTTTTACTATGGGTTACTGATTTTTTTTGCTAGCCATAAGATGCTTCACTTGGAAGGAATTTACCTTTTGATCTTGGCTTTTGATTACCTTATACTCGGCGCATCTAACTGAGGCTGGCCCAAGATTCAGAGGATCCTGTCCGCCTGGCGAACGGCCGGCGCCGCATATTTCATTCTTCTAAGGAGTGCTTCGTGACGTTCCCGCGTGTTCCATGGTCCACCCGGATATTTGCCCCCTTGCTGCCGACCGCCTTGGCTGTGGCGCTCGTCCTGACAGGCTTTATGATTGACCGGCCCGGCAACCTGGCAGCGGCCGAAACCGCCAAGAGCCAACCCAGCGCCCCCGCGACGCCGGAAACCGCGCCGCCCGGTCCCCCCGTTGCCCCGGCCACCCCACAGGTAGCCCCGGTAGCTCCGGCAGCCCCGGCCACCCCGCCGGAGGCTCCCAGCGCCGCCACCCCTCAGGCAGCCCCGGCAACCCCGCCGCTTGCGGCCCCCACCGCCCCGGAGGCCCCGGCAATAGCGCCGGCGGCTCCTGCCAAAACCAAAAAAGCGGCGAAGGGCAAGAAGGCCGCCAAGCAGCCCAAATGGCAACAGGCCGCCCCGCCCGGAAAAATCGCCCCCCCGGGCAAGTACAATGCCGGCGAGGACCCCGAATTTGCCCAACAGCACGGCTGGCCGGTGAAAACCCCGCCGGCGCTGCCGGGTGCGATCCTGCCGGGGAAGCGCATCGTCGCCTACTACGGCAACCCGCTGTCCAAGAAGATGGGGGCTCTGGGCGAGTACCCCAAGGACGAGATGCTGCGGCGGCTGAAGGGGGAAGCGGCCAAATGGGAGGCGGCAGATCCGTCGTTGCCGGTCCAGCCCGCCTTGCATCTGGTCGCAGTGACGGCGCAAGGGGAGGCCGGCAAGGCCGGCAAATACCGTATGATCATGCCGGACAAAATCATCAACCAGGTGTACGACTGGGCCAAAGAGGCGAACGCCATCCTCTTCATCGACATCCAGACCGGCCATTCCGACATCCGCACCATTCTGCCGCGCTTTGAGTGGCTGCTGAAAAACCCCGACGTGCACCTGGGGATGGACCCGGAGTTCAACATGAACAAGAGCGGCAAGAAGCCGGGGACCAAGATCGGCACCTATGATGCGGCGGACATCAATTATGCCGCCGGCTACCTGCAGGAGTTGGTGAAAAAGTACAACCTCCCGCCCAAGGTGTTCGTGGTGCACCGTTTCACGCGCAACATGGTCACCAATGCCAACAAGGTCACGCTCCGCCCCGAGGTGCAGATCGTCATGAACATGGACGGCTGGGGCGCCCCATGGCTGAAGCGGGATTCCTACCGGGATTACATCGTCGCCCACCCGGTGGAGTATACCGGCTTCAAGCTCTTCTACCACAATGACACCAAGAAAGGCGACCCGCTCATGACACCTCAGGATGTGTTGAAACTGAATCCCAAGCCGATTTACATCCAGTATCAGTAAGAGCGGGGCGGATTTAGGTTGTAGGGGGGGACCCATGTGTCCCCCCTTGAGGGCGCACACATGGGTGCGCCCCTACGTTTTGTCAGTAAATTTTTGACCGCAACTCGTTATCATACTAATTACATGTCAAACATAGAGTATTAAGCCAATCGAAGTTTGTCATGGAGCGTACGATTTCCGGTTGTTGAGATAAGAAGTTTAAGCCATCTGAAAGAATATCAACGACTTCGTCCAGGGAATTAA
>JAHIKF010000265.1 GCA_018897875.1 Pseudomonadota bacterium
TATCATTTCTGGCTGAATGAGCCGCCGGTTATCCAGGCCATCCAGAACAACCTGCCGGTGTACAAGACCAAAGGGATCACCCTGGTCATCGTCTCCCCGGACGACAAACTTCCCCAGGAGCTGGAGCGGGAGGTGGTGATACTGGACTTCCCCTTACCCAGCCGGGAAGAGCTGAAAACCATCCTGGCCGGCCTGGTGGAAGGCACGGGCATTGAGCCGGATGATGAGGCGGCAGTCCTTGATGCAGCCCAGGGGCTCACCTGGGAGGAGGCGGAAAACGCCCTGGCCCTGGCCCTGGTGCGGGAAAAGAAATTCGACCCTCATACCATCTGCACCTTGAAGGCCCAGATGGTGGAGAAAGCGGCGGCCTTGCAGTTCAGCCAATTCACCGAGACCTTTGCCACCCTGGGCGGTCTGGAGAACCTGAAAGAATGGACCCTGAACCGGTTCAAGGGGCGGCGGCCCGGGTTGCCCTTCCGGGGCATCCTGCTCCTGGGAATCCCAGGGACCGGGAAAAGCCATTTCGCCAAGGCCCTGGGGAACGAGGTGGGCTGGCCGGTCTTGTCCCTGGACATGGGCCGGGTGTTCGGGTCCCTGGTGGGCGAGAGCGAAGCCAAGATGCGGGAGGCCCTGAAGGTGGTGGACGCCATGTCGCCCTGCGTGCTCTTCATCGACGAAATCGAGAAGGGCCTGGCCGGGGTGGGCGGTTCTTCCAATGACGGCGGCACTACCCAGCGGGTGGGCGGGACTTTTCTGCAATGGCTGAACGATCACACCTCCGAGGTGTTCGTCATCGCGACCTGTAACGATTTTAGCAAGCTCCCCCCAGAATACACCCGGATGGGGCGGTGGGACGGCATCTTCTTTGTGGACAATCCGGGCACCGGCGAGCGGGCGCAGATTCTCAAAATTTACCTGGACCAGTTCCAGGTTTCCCCCAAGGGTAAAACCCTTCCCGACCTGGACGGCTACAGCGGGGCAGAAATCCGGCAGGTGGCCATCGAGGCGGCTTACAGCGGTGGTGACCTGACAGCCGCGGCCCGGTTCGTCATCCCCATTTCCCGGTCCCAGAAAGGCCAGATAGATGCCTTGCGGGAATGGGCCCGGGCCCGGACCATCCCGGCCAGCCGGCCGGCGGTGCAGGAAGTGAAAAACCAAAGGAGGGTACAGATATGATGATGGTTGAGATCAATGAGGAAACCTGCAAGCCCGCCACCGTTGCGGTGGAAATCACCATGCCGGAGTGGAGGTGGAAAATCCTCTTGAAGCGGGCCGATGCCCTTTTCGAGGGAGACTTGGGGGAGTGCCTCTCTCAGATTCTTGACGTGGGGTTTATGACGGAAATCAAGATGATGGGGGCCTTTCAACAAGAAGGCGCGCACTGTAATTAGGAGGCGGCGATGTCCCATTACAGCGAAGTTCAGATCGAGTTTAAGGACAGGGCGGCCCTGATGGCTGCCCTTGAACGTTTAGGGTTTCAAGGCAAGCTGGAGGTCCACCAGGAAGCTAAGTATCTTTACGGCTACCAGGGTGACCGGCGAGAACAACAGGCCCACATCATCATCCGGCGGCAGCACGTCGGCCTGGCGGCCAACGACATCGGATTTCAGCGGCAGTCGGACGGCACTTACCGGGCCTGGGTGTCGGAGTTCGACCAGCGGCAAAACGGCTACAGTGAGGCCTGGATGGGCAAACTCAAGCAAGCCTACGGCGTGGAGAAAGCCCGGGCCGAGGCCAAGAAGCGCGGCTACCGGGTCAGCGAACAGAAACTGGACGACGGCCGGGTGCGGCTGGTGATGCGGAGATAAGGCCATGAGCGAAGAAATCATCCTGGAGTTTCTGGAAGACGGCCAGATCAAGATGGAAGGCAAGGGGTTCCAGGGGAAAAGCTGCGATGAGACCATGGCGGTCTTTGAGCAGGCCCTGGGCGTGGTGACGGACCGTCAGAACAAGCCCGAATATTTCCGGGCGGAGGTCAAGGGCAATGCCAGACAGCGGACCTGAAGAGATCGTCCTGGAAATCACCGACGACGGCGCCGCGGCCACCTGGTGGTGGACGGAAGAGGTGGATGAAATCCTCTCGGCCCTGGGGCCGCCAGCCCCGGGGTTTGAGGAGATCAATTCTAACCGATGGTGCGGGTGATTTTCTCCTATAGGTAAAGACCTCATTTCCTGACCTAGCCCAGGGGGCGCCCTGGGTTGGTGTTGAGGCACGTTTTCAGAATCTGGTCGGCATTGACCGGCCTTAATCTTTTAAGGAGGTGTGTAATGAAAAGCAATGGCAACGGCTTTGAAGAAATGGTGGCCATCCAGTTGAACACCCGGTCCTGGCCGGGGCAGGCCAAGTTGAGCGCCGAGGATCTGGGGTTAAAGGAAAATGAGGTCCCAGAAATCTTCCGGCTGGGGAATAAGCGTCTCTACCCCGACGAGTGGCGGCAGGTGTTCGGCCAGTTGGGCAATCGGGCCCGGAATTACCTGAACGACAGCTCCTACCCCTTCGTCATGGAGTACGTGCGGGCCATCCCGAAGCGGAACCTGGCCCGGGTGATGGAGCGGTTGGAAGACCTGAAGTCTGACTACCTGGCCAAGGCCGAAGAGTTCGTGGAGCGCTACGAGGCCATCAAGGATGAATGGCGAGCGAAATACCCGGACATCTGGCACCGCCTGGCCCCCCACTACCCTACCTGTAGCCAGCTTCGGAGAAAGTTCGACTTCTTCTGGACCGTGTTTGAGATCAAGGGGGCCGAGGTGAAGGAAGGCAGCGCCCCGGAGATCATCGCGGCCTACGAGCAGGCCCGGACTGAGTTACAGGAGCGTTATCAGGAGATGGTGGAAGAAGCGGTGGTCTACCTCCGCAAGAAGGTGGTGGAGACGGTGCAGAACCTGTCCGCCCGTTTGAAGGAAGGCCGGATCGTCCGCAACGACACCCTGGAGAGCGTCCGGCGGGTGGAGGACTGGTTTAAAGACCTCAACATCTTTGGTGACGTGCGGGTGGAGGAATCCCTGACCCAGCTCCGGGCGGCGATCAACGGCACTGACTACGAGGACCTGAAGGACAACGAGGCCCTCAAGCAGCAGTTGGCGGGTCTGGCGGACCAGGTAGCCGCGGCGGCGGGTAAGTTGGACGACGTGAGCGTGATCTCAGGGAATTACAAACGCTGTATTGACCTGAGCTAATGGAGGGGATCATGGAGGTCAATACCATCAAGGGGAGGAGGGTGGGGCTTACCATCCTTCATACGAAAAGCGGCTATGGTGACAGCCCCATTACGATTGGCTGTGGGGTCTACGCGCATAACGGCAATAGGGAAGAATGGACTGGTGAGTCCCTGGACGGCCAAATCCCCATTAAGGCTCTGCTGGAATGGGGGCTTAAGGAGGGCTATTTGAAGTTCTCCCATAAATTGGACAGGAGGCGGCCATGATCGAGTGCAGGGGCAGGAACGGATGGTTCAATCTGTATGAGGCCAGCACCTATAAATCGTATGAGGGACGGGTGGCTGTTCAGATGAGGTCAAAATCTCCTTTCCGGGACATGCCCCCAATATTTTTTGCTGGACCGAGAGAGGAGGTCTTGGCTCTCTTGAACGAGCTAAAGGCCCAAGTGGAGGAGGATTAACGCATGGCGTTAACTAAAGACCAAATCGCGGCTTATCTGGCCGACCCTTGGACCTGTCCGTTTTGCGGAAGCGGGCAGAATGGAGAAGTTGAACCACTGTCCGGGGAAGAAGGCGAATATGAGGAAATGTTCACGGACGGCCAGGAAGTTTATGGCCACAAGCACTGCACCGCCTGCGGCAAGTCCTGGCGGGACTACTACAAGCTGCATGATATCGAGGAAGAAGACGCGGACGGCTGATGTTCGTAGGTTACACATCGCGGCCTTTAGGCCGCAACCAAACAAAAAAAATGAACTATTTCCTTAGTCAAATCAACCATTTTAAAGCAAAATCTTGTTGAAAAAACAAGAAACTCAAATTCAGTAGCACAAGACCTATCCCGCCCAAACCGGAACGGTTGGCCTGGACTCGCTTTATCGTTCAGGCCGTCAACGCCCACGAGGACCTGCTGGCGGCTTGCAAGTTGGCCCTGACAGGGGAGGCCGACGACGACACTATCTTTAACGCCCTGGCAAACGCGGTCGCCAAGGCCGAAGGAAAGGAGGTGAAAGCATTATGAGTGAGGCGCATGGGCTGAACATCCGGTTTTTGGCCCAGGGGATGCTGAAGTTGGGGCCAGACCAGCTCCCCCCTGGTTTCTGCGAGTGGTCCAGGGATGATCAAATCAAGTGGGCCCAAGACTTCTGGGAAAACTGCACCAGGGAAGACTTCATGAAGGCCCTGGCATATCTCGACGTAGAAGAAGACTCCGTGCCCGATTGCCTGGAGGTGGACGACGAAGAATATACCATCCTGGCCGAGACCCCGGCATGGAGGGCCTTTTGTTCTGAAGGGGCTCAAAAACTGATTATAGAGGAGGGATAATGCACACGAGCAACTTCTGGCATTTCACCGGAGAGCCGGACGATCCCCGGCTGGTTTCCATCGCTCTGTGGTCCCCCGGCTGGTACAGGGGGCGGCGGCGTTACCCGGCCCTGGCCCCCCGGCGGAGCATGCTCAAAATGGCCGAAGACGCCTACCGGGTAGAGTTTCAAAAAATCCTGGACAAGCTGGCCCCCCAGAAGGTCTTCGAGGATCTGGGGGAGGATGCGATCTTGTTGTGTTGGGAGCCCCCCGGCAAGTTCTGCCACCGCCGATTGGTGGCGAAGTGGCTGGAGGAGTGTTTGGGGGTGACGGTGCCGGAATTGGAGGCCTGCGAGCGGCAGAAATCTCTCTTTGGGTAGAACCTATTACAAGGAGGCGACGATGGCAAGGACAGCAGCCCTGATGAATTGCGACCGTGCTGAATATGGAGTCATCAGCGTGGAGCTGGACCTGCTTTCCAGGCAAATAACCTGGCTGGCAGGGCTGGGTATCAGCAGCCCGGAAAGAGACGGCATTTTAAATCTACTTGAAGGGATTCAGGATTTGGCTGACCCCATAGAGGAGGCGGCGGAAAATGGCTGACCACTACCAAGCAACCTTAAACGTCCCCAAGCGCCTGCTCACGCCGGAGATTGAGGCGATGATTGACGAGTATATCCAGGAAAATGAAACCGAGGACAGCGTGGTGGACGGCATCTTTATCTTGGTGTCCTACGAAGCCAGGTGGGGCGAGTTTGAAGAAATCGAAGCAGTGTTAGTCGAGGCAGGAATCACCTTTGACCGGGAAACTGTTGCTGACTATGGAAACCCGGCCTTTACCCTTTATTTCAGGCCCGGGGTCACCAAAACCCCTCAATACGTCTGCGAGGTAATCGACGCGATGGAAGTGAAGGACGCCATCAAGACTGGCGGCCTGCGGGCCTTAAAGAAAAAGCTGGCAACTTTTTATCCCAACTTCCTTCCCCTGGAGGGAAGGAAAGAAAGCGAGGTGGCGTGAATGGCAGCAAAAAAGAAACCGAAGGCGACGGGTGACTGCGGAACCTGCGGGTTCTGGCGGTCAAGAGGGAACAAGACCAAGGGGAAGATCATCCCCGGCGGCACCGGCAAGTGCACCAGGCCCGATGGCCGGTGCGAGAACCCGAAACCCAAGGACCCGCATCCGGGCTGGGAAGGAAACCCGAAAGAAAAAGGGGACGTGCCCCACACGCCCCCCGAAACCGCTTCCCAGACCCCGTCTGACGGGAGCTGCGAAGTCAACCTATCTTTAATTTACCCTAA
>JAHIKF010000266.1 GCA_018897875.1 Pseudomonadota bacterium
AGCACCGTCATCTGGCGCGGCCTGCAACGCTTGCAGGACCTTGCCGCCGTCTGGCGCCTGTGGCGCGGCGCCTAACCGTACCGCTTACTTTATTATTACCGAACAATTTCAACCTATTGGGCTTCGGCAGATGATAAAACTCGGTCATCAACTCCATCCCCCCTCTTCAACCCCTTACTTGTGGGTAAAGGTTAGGGCGGGGGGAGAGGGCTGGGGTGAGGGGGGGCCAACTTGCCCCAGCGACCCATCGAAATACGCCAAAGCTTAAGTGAACAGCATTGCCCCTAAATTCCCCTTCAGGAAAGGGGGACTTAAAAAAGGTTGCCGAAAAATCACAGCGATATATCGATCATATGAGTTACGGAACCTGCCCCTAGTCGCCAGAGGTGCTCCCGGGGTTACCCACCCGGCCGGATGAGTCTCGCAACGATCCCGTTCCGGCCAGCCAGGCCTCGGCCCGATGCAGGTCCCAGGGGGTATTGAGGTTAAAAAAACTCCGGCCTTCGGGGTCCAGGGCGAGTACCTCGGTCTCCGATAAAATCTGGGGCCGGCAAACCTCCAGAAAACGAGTGGGGCGGCGGTCGGTCTGGAGGAAATTTTGCAAGGCTGGCAACAGGCGGACGGAATAGAGCCCGGGAAACGGCTCCAGGCCCCGGGGGGACCGGCAAACCACCGCCGGGCGGGAGGTGTGGCCGGCCCGGGCCGCCAGTGCGGCCAAGAGGGCCGGGGCCAGAAAGGGGTTGTCCACTGCCGCGGCCAGCACCCAGGGGGTTCGGGCCGAGAAGAGCGCGGTGATCAGGCCACCGGCCGGTCCCTGGAAAGGCCGCAAATCCGTCATGAGGGGCAGGCCGAAGGCCAGATGGGCCAGGGGCTGGTTGGTGATGAGCCATGAGATCGTGACCAGGGGGGCCAGGGCCTCGTTCACCCAGAGGGTCAAAGGCTTGCCGCCCAGTTGCAGGGCCGCCTTGTCCTGCCCCAGCCGTCGGCTGAAGCCTCCGGCCAGGATGGCTCCGGTGAGGCGCGCCGCGCCAGATTTTCCAGTTCTTAATTGCATAAGTCCGCTGCTTATTTGGAAGGGGTTTTTATTAGCCCCCTTTCCCAAAGGGGGGCAGGGGGGATTTTTATAACCGCTTGAAAATCCCCCTAAATCCCCCTTTTTCAAAGGGGGACTTTCTGCATGAGTAATCCTTGAGGATTGGATAATAATTTACGCTGATATTCCCAACCAAGCATTAGCCTTCTTGCCGGCATCACCGGCCTCCCAGCTGATCCTGGATAAACCGGCCGATTGCCGCCACCTGCAGGGGATTAAACACCGGCAGGTGGGTAGGCAGCGGACGAGCGCTGACCCAGGCGACCAGGCGGGGATAGTCCGGGAGCTTTGAGGCGGCATCCGGCGGGGCCAGGCCCACCTTGGGCAGATGGCTGGTTTTGTACCCTTCCACCAGGATGAGATCGGCGGCCTGCGCCAATTCGGCCAGAATTGCCTCCAGCGGCGGCTCCTCGGCACTGGAACGGGTGATCTGCAGCAGTCCCGGGGCCGCCAGGGCCACCAGCCGCGCCCCGGCCTGGCGGTAGCGCCAGGTGTCTTTGCCGTCATCCCCCAGATGTTGATGATGGGAGTGCTTCAGGACTGCGACCTTGAGCCCCTGGGCGCTAAACCACTCCAGCAACCGGCAGATGAGCTCGGTCTTGCCGGAATTGGATGACCCCACAATGGCAAAGGCTTTAGGCCTCAGTGCGGGGGAAGCGGGGGGAGCTGGCGCAGCAGGAGGAGAGGCGATCAAGGTTCAGGAACGTATTGTTCGAGGATTTTTTCTCTTTTGACATTGCGGTTGAGATAGATGGCGCACCGGGAGCACGGCCCCTCGCAGAGCGTACCCCGATACTCCCGCACTTCATAACAGGGTCGCCAGGGGAGCTGAAACGCCGGGCATTCCTCTTTCTTGTCGCAATCGTAGATATTCCAGCAGGGGGCCAGCACCATGAGGTTGCGCAGGCAGGCCAGGGTAAAGCCCCGGTCATGGATCAGACTGTTGATCTGGCCGATCTGGGACACATCAAAACTGGAATAGAGCCGGTTGTTGGTGTTTTTCTCTCGTAACGGCTTGATGAAGCCTTCTTTTTCATATTCCCGGATGCGTTTTTGGGAAAGGTTCACCAGCCGGGAGACCTCGTTGATGAGACAGAGCTCTCCGCCATCACCTTCGCAACGGAAATATTTGGTTTTTCCTCGGGCCATAGATCATTCTATAAGAAAATAGGTATATACAATGTTACATAGAACGCCTGTTTATACAAGAAAAAACTCATCGGCTCAGGCGCCTGCTCTCCCGAAACTGATGCGGTCATCTCTGGTATTCAGTGTGCCTCTAAAATTTTTCCCACCTCTTCACGGATGCGCTCCGGGATGAGCGCCCCGGCGAACCGCCCCTGACCGTTGATGTATACCAGCGGGGTGGGGATGGACTGGGAGTTCAGCAGCGCGGTTTGGGGCAGGCTGGGCCCCCGGGGGTCGGTGAGCACGTTGATATACGAAACCTCCACCTGGCCGGGGAAGGCGCGGTTTAGGGTCAGGGCCAGGGCCTTGGTCTGCATCTCCAGGCTGACCGCGGCCAGGGGGTCGCCGGGTTCGTTGTGGTCGTGATGACCGCTGCAACCGCAGGCGCAACCGGAGGCCTGGGCCGCGGGGGCGTCGTAAATTACCACCTGCACCGTATCCGGGGTCATATCCTCCTCCTTAGGCTTTATCGGGTGGGTCTACCTTTCTGATATCCCGGCGGTTCCCCTACCGTTCGCCATTCCGGGATGCCGGGAGAACTGATCCGATGAATTCGTTATAACTTAAGATGTTGTCAGTTCCGCCGCCAGTCCCCCGGCAATTTTTTTGCCGACGCACCGGAGGAAGCCAAGAAACCAGATACAAATCTGACCTTACCAGAATAAGTGATGTTAAGCGGTCGCGCCTGAGCTGTTGGCTCACCTGTAAATCATGCAAAGGTTGGTGGGGCGGGCCTCCGTGCCCGCCACTGCCATAAGCTCTGCCAAAAGCTCTATGAAGCCCTGATGTCCCTCATGCTTAGGGACAAATAGCAGCCCCCCTATCGCCTTGACGTGCCCCTCAAGCCCTCGGCATAAATTTCCACCGCGTGTTTCACTTGGACCCGCAGCCCGGCCTGGGACAGCATGTCGGTGATTTGGAGCATGCAGGCGGGGCAGCCGGTGGCCACCACCCGGCAGTGCGATGCGGCGATGTTGTCCCGCTTGCGTTGGCCGATGGCCGCCGAGGCCTCGTAGTGCTGGAGATTGAAGCTGCCGCCGCAGCCGCAGCACCAGTCGGACTCGGGCATCTCGGTGAGGATGTAGGCGGGGTTGGCCTGAATCAGGACCCGGGGCTGGGTCGCCACCCCCAGCGATTGTTTCAGATGGCAGGGATCGTGATAGGTCAGGGGGATCCGGCCGGCCTCCGGGCCAATGGCCGCTGGGGCCACCCCCAGCCTATCCACCAGGAACTGGCTGATGTCCAGGGTTTTGGCCGCCAGGGCGGCTATCCGTTCCTGTACCCCCGGTTCGGCGTCGGACATCATGAGGGGCCAGAGGTTTTTAATGGTGGCGCTGCAGGTGGCGCAGGCAGTGACCAGAAAATCGCAGGGCAGGGCGGGATCGTCCAAAAGTTCCAGATTGAGGCGAACCAGTTGCCGGAAGGTCTGGGTATCGCCGCCGGACAGGGCCGGAATGCCGCAGCAGCCCTGGCCGGCGGGGAGATGCACCCCCACCCCGTGGTGGTCCAGAACCTGGAGCACGGCGTCGGCCACCTGGGGATAGAGCTTGTCGATGAGGCAGCCGACGAAAAAGGCCACCCTGAGGTTGGCGGCCCCGGGAGCGGTGTCCCGCCGGGGGACCTTAAGGTGCCAGGGGATGGGCGCCAGGGGGGTGAAGTGCCGGTCGGACAAGAGCGGCGACATGAACCGGGCGCAGGAGGAGCCCAGGAGGTCGTCCACCGGCCTGACAAATATCCCCTGGAATTTGGCGCCCCAGGCCAGGATGCGGTTGAACCAGTCCGGCCGGCTAAGGAGCCCCCGGAAGATAACTTTTTTCACCGGGGACAGCCCCAGGTAACCCGCCAGGATGGCCCGGGCCTTGATGAAGATATCCAACACCTTGACGCCGGAAGGACAGTTGGCGGCGCAGGAGCCGCACAGCAGGCAGCGGCTCAGATGATCCTGGACCCCTTGGGGGTTGGTGAGAATTTCCTGGGCCAGGCCGGAGAGGAGGGCCAGCTTGCCCCGGGCCACGTCGGCCTCCCGCCCGGTCTGGGCGAACAGGGGGCACACTGCCTGGCACAGGCCGCAGCGCATGCAGCTCACCAACTGGCCTTCCAGTTCGGCCATGAGCCGGACCAGCTCCTTGAGGCTGGACATAATTATTTTCCCCAAGAGCCGTCAGCCGTCAGGAATTATGGCGGGCAGTGCCCGCCCTACAGGCTGACTCTCTTAAGAGCTTTCAGTCGTCAGCTATCAGCAAAAAAAATCCAATTCGAGACTCTGGAACGACTGATGACAATGCCGCATCGCGGTGGCTTATATTCTAGTTGCTATCTTTGGCTGGCGCAGGATTGCGTCGCGTCGGGGCGCAGTGCGCCCCCGGCCGTTGGCGGTGGACTGAAAAAATTACCCCAGGAAAATCCGAAAGGCTTGCTGTTTCATCCGCCTCAGTTCTTCTTGCGTCTGGCGCAGGTTTTTCTGGTGCATGGCGTGGCGAATCTTGCGGGTGATTTCGTCCATGCTCAGGGGCTTGTAAACGATGTCCACCTGCGCCAGGTAAAAGCACTGCCGGGACAGGTTCCGTTGGTGCAGCATGACGATGAAGCGGGTGGCGGGATGACGGAGACGGGCGCTTTCCAGGAACTGCTGATGATCGGGCTGGCGGTGGTCGATAATGACCAGGTCAAAGCAGCCTTCTTCCAGGGCAGCCAGGGCTTCGGGAACCGTGTTCACCAGCTTCAAGTCCTCAATACCCAGGAGTTTGATCACCGAAGATAAAAAGGCGCGGCACCACTCCTCCTGGTCCACCACCAGGATACGCCCCTGACTGCACCTTTCCTGGTTGTACATGGGGAGGTCTCCTTAAAAGAGCACTATCTCACTTTACTAGTGAATGAACCTGGCTGCAAGACCCCCGAGGGTTTTTCCCGAGGGCCAACCTCTTGGGGCTCGCAGCGCGATAGCGAAGACCGGCGCCCTGTTGCCGGCTAGGCCGGGATGACGATTTCTTCTTGAGGGTTGATGGGGCTCAGGATCATGCCGGTCATCACCTTGGGGTAGAAGTAGGTGGATTTGCGCGGCATGGTGAGGCCGGCCGTCGCCACCTCCTGCACCTGCTCAATGCGGGTGGGGTTGAGCAAAAACGCCAAACGGGCTTCTCCCTGGCTCACCGCGGCCACGACTTCGCTGATCTTGCTGGTGTACTTGCAGGTTTCCTGGTCATCCTGGGCCTGGGCGTCGAGCCCCATGACCTTTTCAAAAATCAGGTAGTTCAAGACCGCCACATCCAGTTGGGCCAGGGCCGGGTGCATCTGCCGGGCCAGCACCGTTTGCCGCACGCCCGGGCGCAGGATCAGACGCCAGGCCTTGCGCCCGAACCCCAGAACCACGTAGGCGCTTTCCCCCGCCGGGACCTCCGCCAGGGTTTGCTGGAGAAAGTCTTCGTAGCCCTGGCCGAATTCGTGGGCCGCGGGCAGGGAGACGATCTCGAAGTATTCCTTCAGGCGTCCCATGACCCAGGACTCTTCCAGGTTTTTCAGCCGCGGTCCGCCCAACAGGCGGTGGGCCATGAGGATGAGCAGGTCCGGGTCGAACATGTTGGACAGGTACATGAGGGTATAATTGAACGGCGCCTCAGGTGAGGCCTGGGGATAGCGCTGCTTCATCAACTTCTGAAAGTTCAGCGAGGTTTCGTAACGGTGGTGGCCGTCAGCGATAAACAGGGGCATCTCCAAAAAGGTCCGGTGCACCCCTTTGACCGCCTCGGCATCGGTGATCCGGTAGAGGCGCTGAACGTAGCCCAGAGTGTCTTTAAAATCCATCAGGGGGGAGTCGGGCCGCGCCCCCTTAAGCAGGCTCACCACCCGGTCGGCGGGGTCGGGATAGATGGAAAAGATGGGGGAGAAGTTGGCCTGGGAGGCCTTGAACAACTCCAGGCGGTCGGCCTTGGCCGCGGAAAAGGTCTGCTCGTGGGGCCGGATGCCGCCCCCGCTCAAAGGCTCCAGACGCACCAGGGCGGCTACGGCGCCCCGGGTGAAGCTGTGTCCGGCATGCTGAAACTCGGTCTCCCAGTAGTAGAACGCCGGCGCCTGATCCCGCACCAGCACCGCGTCTTTCTCCCATTGGCGAAAGAGCGCCCCGGCCCGGGTGTAGCGGTTGGTGAGCCGGTCGTCCCCGGGGGCGGGCTGGGGCAGGATCAGATGAACCATATTATTCGGGTGCCGGTCGGCAAACGCCTGGCGCTCCGCCGGCCGGATCACATCGTAGGGCGGCGTGACCACCTCGGTGAGATTGGGCACCTTGGCAGGATTATAGAACAGCCCCCGGAAAGGGGCGATGATCGCCACGTTGACGGTCCTCCTCCACAGATAATAACTTCTTAAATTTACCACCAATCTGGGGAGCGTCAATAGTTATTGGCATAATATCCCATTCTCGCGGGCATCCGCGGCCAAAACCCCAAATAATTATTGACCGGAGGTGACAGGCAAGTTATATTTTTCGAATCAACTTTTGGATTAAGGGATGGGCATATGCGGATGACCCCTTTTGCAGGCACGGGGAGGGGTCAACAAGGTTTCGGGGCAAAAAAACCTGGGGCGCCAAGCCTCCTTCCTCGTGCTCTCCGAACCGGTTGCCGGGGCCCAAGACCTTATTTTGCCGGAATGGCTGCATTCCGGGGCCGCGCTGGCGACAGCGCACGGTTTGCTTACCGGGCATGTCCCGGTGACCCCTTTATCTTAGGGTGCGAGGAGGAGAATAATTTGAAAAAGCCGGCGGTTGGCTTTGGACTGCATCTGACCCTGGATGGTTATGAATGCAGTTATGAGCGGCTGACGAATCTGGACGCCATTTACGAGTTCCTGGACACCTGCCCGGATATGATCCACATGACCAAGATCATGCCCCCTTATGCCTTCAAATATCACGGCAAAGTGGAAGATGATTGGGGCCTCTCCGGGTTTGTCCTCATAGCGGAAAGTCATATCAGCATTCACACTTTCCCTGAGCGCAACTATCTGAGCCTGGATATTTTCTCCTGCAAGGGATTCGATTACCAGCAGGCGGTGGACTATGCCACCGAGTGCTTCGGTATTGCTCGCCACGAAATCAACTTGTTGGACCGGGGCCTGGAATTTCCCCGGGAAATCAAGGCCGTGGAACGCCTGATGCGCCAGGAGCGGAAGCAGATGCAGGGCTAGGCATGGAAGAGGCCGACAGTCCCCACCCCAGCTTCCTGAAGCGCCTTCGCCTGAAGTTCTCCCGCAGGATCTTCACGCAACCGGAAGATCTGGAGCGTGAAATCCAGCACATCATCGATGAAGGCGAGGAACGGGGCCTCATTACCCGCCAGGAAGGACGGCTCATTGAGAGTATCTTTGAGTTCAGGGATACCCTCGTGCGGGAGATCATGGTCCCCCGACTGGAGATGGTGGGGGTGGAGCGGCACACCCCGCTGGACCAGATTATCGCCCTGGTCCTGTCGTGCGGCCACTCGCGCCTGCCGGTGTTCGACGGCGACATCGACCACATCCAGGGCACCCTGCTGGCCAAGGACCTCCTGGTGTTCTGGCAGAACCCCGACACCTCCTGGGACCCGGCCCGGGTCCTCCGCCCCGCCTACTTCATTCCCGAAAGCAAGAAGATCAGTGACCTCTTACGAGACCTGGTGGAGCGCAAAACCCAGATCGCCGTGGTCATCGACGAATACGGCGGCACCGCCGGCCTCATCACCCTCGAAGATATCCTGGAAGAGATCGTCGGGGAGATCTATGACGAGTACGACCGCCAGGAACCCCGCCTCATTCCCCAGGAAGACGGCTCCGTCCTGGTGGACGCCCGCCTGGACGTGGAAGAATTGATGAAGCACTTCATTCTTCCCCGGCCGGAAGGCAAGTTCGAATCCGTGGGGGGCCTCCTGATCCACTTCCTGGGCCGGGTGCCCCAGGTCAACGACCGGGTGGAGATCCCGAACCTGGAGTTGACCGTGCTGTCCGCGGACGAACGCCGGGCCAAACAGGTCCAGGCCCGTCGGCTGCCTTTAAAAGCAGGGGTCAGGGGTCAGAAAAATGCCCTGACTGCCCCGCGACCTTTGCCCGCCATCCCGCCCCTTGCATCATTTTGTCCAGTGGAGTATTTCAAAAATATCTGGGAATATATGTTTTTTCAATGTAGGCCCGTAGGGCGGGAAAGCGAAGCGCATCCCGCCTTTTTACTCTGATACCCTACGGCGCCGGTCAAATTGCCTCAACCTCCACCACAGGATAAAAATTGTGGTATGATGAGGAGTAGAAAGCTCCCCGGAAGCCCTGGCCGGGGGAAGGAGAAGCTATGGAGCGCATCGACCTCCTGAAAGAATTGCAGAAGCTGACGCCCCCCGAACGATTGGCGGTCATCGAGGCCGCCTTGCAGCAGCTTCGGGCCGACCTGGAGGGGACGCCCGAACGCAAATCTTTGGCCGTGAGAAGGCAGGAGATGGCCGTGGCCGCCCAGGCCTTGCAAGCGGACTACGCCGCCGGGGGCGAATTAACGGCTTGCACCGCCCTGGACGCCGAGGATTTTCATGCGTAGGGGGGAGGTCTGGTTCATCAATCTCGACCCCACCATCGGCGCAGAATTGAAAAAGACTCGCCCGGCGGTCATTGTCAATGACGACGCCGTGGGCCTCCTGCCTCTAAAAGTCATTGTCCCCCTCACCGCCTGGAAGGAGCATTACCGCCAGGCCCCCTGGCTGGTGCGTATCGATCCGCATCCTGAGAACGGCCTGGACAAACCCTCAGCCGCCGATGCCTTCCAGGTGCGCTCTCTCTCCCAAGAGCGGTTGGTGCGGCGCTTGGGCAGGCTCACCCCTTCCCAGATGAAAAGCATTTCCGCCGCCCTGTCCCTGGTGTTGAGCATCGAACCCTAAGCCGCCAGAGGTTTTCTTCATGGCCAATGACGCCGCCGCCCTGAAAATGTTCAGGAGGACCGTAGGGCGGGAAAGCAAAGCGCACCCCGCCTTTTGTAGCTGAACCCGGTCCGAAGATCGTCAAGGTGTTCGGTCAAGAGTCTCCGGCGGCGTTCCAGCAGCGTGACCGTGAAAAAGAACCTGCCTCCTGGAACCAAGGCGCCTGGGTATTGCGGCCTGATTTTAGTTTAAGCAATTGCTGAAGGCGGGATGCGTTTCACTTTCCCGCCATACGGCGGCTCAAACAGCTCCTCACCAAACCCTAGAGCGTGAGCTTCGGGCCTTGGTTTTCATGGCTGCGGTTATCCAGGGGTTTTGATTCCGGGTTGTCCGGGGCGGGTTCGGGGGTGGGCTGGGGGGCTGGCGCCGGTTCGGGAGCATTTTGGAGCGCCGGGGCTGGGGCGGGTGGTGACGGCGGGGGCGCGGCGGGCGCCGGCGGAGTTTGCGCCACCGGCACATAGTGCTTCTGCGCCTCGGGCAGGAAATCCACCATGGCCTGCATGTGGCGGTCGTCCCGGCGATGGGCGCTGAGAAACTTGGGCGGGCTCAGCTTGACGAATTCATCGGTCATCATGCGCCGCCAGAAGTCCATGGCCCGGGCCGGGTTATAGCCCGCCTTGGCCATGAGGATGAGTCCGATCTTATCGGCCTCCAGCTCCTGGGCCCAGCTGTAAGTGGGCAGGATCCCATGCTCGATCCCCAGACTGTAGCCCTCACCGATGGCCTGGCCGGCTACACCGCCCACCCCTCCAACTGCCATGCCGAGTCCCAGGCCCCCCATGTGGGCCATCGTGGCCTGGCTCTGCCGCTCCCCGGTATGGCGGGCCAGGGCGTGGCCCATCTCATGGGCCAGCACCGTGGCCAGGCCCGCCTCATCCCGGGTGTACTTCAGGGCGCCGGTGAAGATGCCGGACTGGCCCCCGGGGAAACAAAAGGCGCGGGTCTCCTGGGGGTTTTCCAGGACCACAAAGTCCCAATGATAATCGGGGCGGTCGGCCGCGGCGGCAATACGATTGCCCACCCGGGTCACCAGTTCGTTCACGGCCGGGTCCTGGCAAGTATCATTGCGGGCGCGCAATTCCTCGTAGGTTTTGGCGCCCGTGGAGATCTCGCCTTTTTCGGAGCCCAGGATGATCTGGCGCCGGCCGGTGTAGGGCGCAGTGGCGCAGGCCGCGACCAGGAGGGTGAGCCCGAGCGCCAAAACCACCATTATCTTGCAGTACCTTGAGAACATCACCGACCTGTGAAGGAAGGAATATCCTACGCTTAGATTTTATCAAATCCTTCGACAGTCGTTCATAAAATAAAGAACTGCCCGGGTCATGGAATATTCTTTCTGCTCCAGCTTCCGGCTTGAAAATCCGATAGGATATTGTTCACTGGACTTTCATCGAAAATACCATGGTATATTGTTCACTTACGCTGGCAAGGCTATTCTGACTTGAAGAGGAGCATGGTTGGGGCCGTTGACGGGAGGCGGAGGCCACCAGGACATACCACCAAGAGGAGGTTTCACCTATCTGTGCGTCATATCTTGTCTTGGCATTCAAGAGCCAAACCCTCAATGCCATTAATGGCTCCTGACCCCTGCCCTATTTTCTTCCCCTGGCCTCCTGATCCGGTTATAATCCCCCAACATGAACAAGCGCACTAGCCTCTCGCATGTTTTAGCCGCCATCCTCTCCGGCCTGCTGTTGGCGGCGGCCTTCCCCAAGTGGGACCAGACTTATCTGTTGATCTTCGCCCTGGTTCCCCTGCTCTGGGCCCTTAAGGACCGATCCCTGAAAGCGGCCTTCTGGCTGGGCCTGGTTTCGGGTCTGGCCCACTATGTGGCGATGCTCTACTGGATCGTTTACGTCACGCACGTCTTCGGGAAGCTGCCCCTCATCGCCGCCATCGGCATCCTGCTCCTGCTGGCCGGGTATTTATGTCTCTACACCGCGGTGTGGGGGCTGGGGGTCGCCTGGGGCGCCGCCCGGGGCCTCAGTCTGCTCTGGTGGGCGCCCGTGCTCTGGGTGGCTCTGGAGATGGGGCAAACCTACATCATCAGCGGCTTCCCCTGGGATCTGCTGGGGAACGGCCTCTACCAGTACCCGCGGCTGCTCCAGCTGGCCGATATCACCGGGGTGTACGGCCTCTCCTTCCTGGTGGTCCTGGTAAACGCCAGCCTCTATCTCCTCTGCTGCCCGCCCCGGGGGAAGGCCTTGCGGTTCCGCCAGGCCGCGGCCGTTTGCCTGATCCTGGTCCTCTGGATCGGCTACGGATATTATCGCCTGGGGGAAGTGGACGCGCTTATGGCCGCCAGCCCCAAGATCAAGGTGGCGGTGGTCCAGGGCAACCTCAAGCAAGGGGAGAAATGGCAGAAGTCCATGGTCCAGACCACACTGAACCGTTACGGGGAACTGACCCGGAAGGTCCAGGGGGCCCGGCTCATCATCTGGCCTGAAACCGCGGCGCCCTTCTTATACGTGCGGACCCCGGACCTGGCGGCTGAGGTCCAGAAGATCGCCAGAGACAGCGGCGGCTACCTGTTTTTCGGCAGCCCCGCGTATGAGCTGACCTCTGAGGGGGAGCGCTATTTTAACCGGGCGTATCTCTTGAACCCCCAGGCTGAGACCATCGGCTCCTACGACAAGGCCCATCTGGTGCCCTACGGCGAGTACGTGCCGCTGCGGCGCTTTTTCCCCTTCATCGGCAAGATGGTGCCCATGGTGGGCGACTTTGCCGAAGGGCCGGTGGGGGCCACCGTATCCCTGCCCGAAGGCGCCATCGGCCCCCTGGTGTGCTACGAATCCATCTTCCCCTATCTGGCCCGGGCCCAGGTGGCCAACGGGGCCCGTCTCCTGGTCAACATCACCAACGACGCCTGGTTCGGCAAGACCTCGGCGGCCTATCAACACCTGTCCATGGCGGTGCTTAGGGCGGTGGAGAACCGCGTCTGCCTGGCCCGGGCCGCCAATACCGGGATTTCCGCCTTCATCGACGGCGCCGGCCGCCTCCTGTGGACCTCGGAAATCAATGTCCCCGAGGCCCACGCCCTGGAGCTGGCCTGGCTCCCCGGCGGCAGCCTCTACACCAGGATCGGCGACGTCTTCGCCTGGGCCTGCGTCATCATCTGCGGCCTAGCCGTGATCCTGGCCCGCCGGCGGTTGCATTAGCGGTCTTTCCACGCGAAGATAATTAAGCAAGTCGGGAAAAAAGCCGAATAGGTCATCGGGTAATGAACGAATTTTGGGAATGTCTTTAAAGAGAGGAGGCTCATGTGAGAAGGCTAGTCGGTTACTCGAAATTTGCCAGATACGCCCTGGCCTTGGGGCTGGTCTTGCCGCTGTTGGCGCCGACCGCCGGGTGGGGCCAGGTCCTGAATCTGCCCGGGCTGTTAACCGGCACCCCGGTGAAGCAAACCAGCAGCGACGAAGTGGCGTTGGCCGGTAAGGGCTTCACTCCGGAGGTGGAGTCCGGTTATCGCGCCAAGCACCCGGAGATGGATTTTGCCCAGGTGGACAAAGTTGAGAGCTATAAGGTGGACCCCGCCGCCCTGCAGGCCTTTATCAAGGAAGGAGACCTGAAACCATGAGACGCGACGCCTGGTTGGCATTATTGATCCTGGTAACCTTCGTGGTAGGGGGCTGTGGCGGCATGTCCGCCATCATACCCGCGGCCGCCATTGCCGTCAAGGGCGCGGGCAAGGCCGCGGAGGCCGCCCGGCCCATCACCGATTCCGAGGAATACTATGTGGGTCGGGCCGTGGCCGCCCGGATTCTTGGCAAGTATAAACTGGACCAGGACCCCAAGCTTACCCAATACGTCAACGAAGTGGGGCAGACGGTGGCCCGGAAATCCTCCCGTCCCAACCCCTTCAAGGGCTACCACTTCGCGGTGCTTGACACCCAGGAAATCAACGCCTTTGCCTGTCCCGGGGGCACCATCTTCATTACCCGGGGGCTGATCCAGACCTGCAAAAATGAAGACCAGCTCGCGGCGGTGCTGGCCCATGAGGTGGGCCACGTGGCCAACAAGGACGGCATCAACTCCATCAGCCAGGCCCGCTGGACCCAGGTCTTCACCGCCATGGGCACGGAAGCCGCCAAACAGTACGGCGGGGTGGCCGGCAACCTGGTGAGCCTGTTCGAAGGCTCCATCGACGACGTCTTCAAGACCATCGTGGTCAACGGCTACAGCCGCCAGGCGGAAGAGACCGCCGACGCCGCAGCGTTGACGGAACTGACCAGGGCGGGGTACAACCCCAACGCCATGGTGATTCTCCTCACCACCATGGAGGCCAAGGGCGCGGGCGCCTCCAGCGGCATCTTCAAGACTCACCCGCCCACCAGCGAGCGTCTGGCCAAGGTCAAGGCCTCGGTGGGCCAGAGCCCGGAATCCCAGGGCGAGAAAATTCGCACTGAGCGGTTTAAGAAGATGGTGTCGTAAGGGCGGCCTGACGCCAGGCATAGAGAAAATTTGGTTAGCCAAGCATGGTCGGGGCGGGTTTTAAACCCGCCCCGACATTTTTCCACCCCGGTATGGGGTTGGGGGTGGGAGTCTGAGGGAGTTTATTTGTCAGGGTAAGAGCGGACGCCCTTATACGAAGTTGCAGTCAACAAACTATGA
>JAHIKF010000267.1 GCA_018897875.1 Pseudomonadota bacterium
GGTAATTGATCTTCTGTAGGGGCGGACCCATGTGTCCGCCCTGGATCGAGGGCGCACACGCGGGTGCGCCCCTACAGGAAGAGGCTTTTCTTACTTCTATGAGCGCAACTTGGTATAACACGGTTGACCAAGCGATGTCGTTCCCTTTTTGCTAACTGCTAAAAGCTAACTGCTAACTGCTAATACTTATAATTCAAATCAATATCCGAGGCCACAAACCCTTTTTCCCCCTCGGTGAGAGTGAACTCGAAGATATAATCCCGGGAGGGCAAATTTTCGCGATGTACTCCCGGCGGCAGGTCCTTTTCCATGAAAAACACCGAGGTATAGGGAGATTCTTCCAGGCGGGTGTCGGTGACCCAGACCTTGCCGAAGCTGGCCATGAACCGGAAAAACCCGTAGGAGCGGTCCTGAAAGTATTTGGTGCACACCCCCCGAACCCGGCTGCCCGCTTCCCCCCAGGGCGGGGCTCCGGCAAAAGGCGGCGTGGTGGGCAACAGCCCCGGCACCAGGTATCCGGGCACGAACAGGTCCACCTCCCGGCGCAGCCGCGCCGAGACGTTGGCAAAGGCCACCAGTTCCACCCGGCACCCTTTGTTCTGCGCCATGGTGACTACACTGCAGAAATCGCCGTCACCGGTGAACAGGTAGATCATGTCCAGACGGTCCGATTGGGACACGATGTCCAGGCCCATTTCCATGTCCAGGTTGGCCTTGCCGTACGTCCGGCCCGACTCATCGGTGTACCACCTGATGGGTTTCTCAATGGCTTTAAAACCTAAATCCCGCAGGGTGAGGATAAAATTCAAGGTGGTTTTGTAATTAGGATCAGAAATGGCGCGCTCTTCATCAATGGCGACGTAGGCATTCAGGCGCATCACTTCGTCGCCGTCCCGGCCGACAAAGCGCCGAATCACTTCATAGCGCATCCCGTAGCCGCCGCAACGCATGATATTCATGGAGTCCACATAGACCCCGACTCTCCGGTGTGACATAATAATCAAACTCCTTTTTTCACTGCGACTAATATCCGCATGGAACCCGTGGCGCCCCTGGTCCTGGCCCCAAGAGAGGCTGGCCCGCCGGAGCCGGACGGGCTCTCCAACAATCGCCCTCTGCCTTCCAGGCCGGGAGCCGGTCAAATTAAGGGAAGTTTTTGCTTTTTCGCTTTTTTCGCCAGAGGGCCGTTTAATTCTCTTCAACCTACACTAATAACAGAGCGGACCTCCGGGACGCGGCCCCGGGCCATTTCCCCGATTCCCGGCTGTCTGCGGCCAGGCGGGCAAAGCCCGCCTCCTGTCTTTGACTTTGAAATTGTAGAGAAAAACGGCGCCGGCCGCAAGCTAGTTCTCCCCGGAAGTGCCCTGGCCGTCACAGGGCCGGGGCCCCATGAACCTGCTTCCTGCCTGATTATCGCCGCGACCATCTCCCTGAACCGGGTCAGCCGCACCGATTTTCAAGCCCGGCCGACCTTATCTTAACTTATAAGACCATCGGGGTCGCTCCACCCCAAGGCGTCATTGCCCCCGGGGCCCCAATGCGGTAGAAAGAGCCTCTGGGAGCCTGGGCGATGCGGGAAGTTTGGCGCATGTGGAATTATTCGACCATGGTGGTCCTGACGGTGCTCACCGCCACCTGCCGGCCCCGGCAGCTGGCCGGGCGGGTGGGGATTCTGCTCCAGGATTTCGAGGCCCAGCTCGTCTCCACCCGGGTGGACCAAGAGGTGGCCTTCGGCCCGGAAAACCTGGGCCTGCCCCGGGAGGAGCTGCGGCGCCGGGTTGCAGAGTTTTTAGCCCACGTCGGGCTGGACGGGCTGGATGACCGGGACCCCGCCACCCTCTCCGGCGGGCAGAGGCAGCTCCTGGCCCTGGCCGCGGTCCTGTCCCTGGCGCCGAAGCTTTTGGTTCTGGACGAACCCACCACCGATCTCGATCCGGTGCGGGTGGAGGAACTCCTGGCCACCCTGGACCGCCTCAGCCGAACCCGGGACCTCACCCTGGTCTTCCTGGGAGAAGACCTGCGCCTGGCCCGCTTCTGCTCCCGGATCGTGCTCCTGGCCCGGGGTAAAATCCTGGCGGATGGCCCTGCCGAGGTGATCCTCCGGGAAGTGGAACGCCTGCGGGGGCTCGGCCTCAACCCGCCGGAGTTGCCCGCCCTGTTCCACGATCTGGGCCAGGCCACCCTCCCCCTCACCCTGGCCGAAGCGGTGGACCAGGCCCGGGGTTTGGGCTGGGACCAGCCTATCATAGCCGCGGGTGATCAAGCTTCTGAGCCAGGCGGGCGGGGACGCCCGCCCCACGAAGGTGAAATTCTGGCCCTGCGCCGGGTAAGCTTTGCCTATCCGGACGCCCCATTGGTTGTCCAAGACTTCTCCCTGGCCTTCCGGGAGCGGGAGCTCACCGCCATCCTGGGGCCCAACGGCAGCGGCAAGACCACCGTGCTCAAGCTCCTCCGGGGCTTGCTCACTCCCCAAGCCGGAGAGGTATGGCAACCGCCAGACGAAAAATTCCGGGTGGGCTATGTCTTTCAAAACCCCGATTACCAGCTATTCGCCGAGGAGGTCTGGGAAGAGGTGGCTTTTGGAGTCCGCCTCCTGGGCCTGTCGCCCCCGGAGGTGGAGCGCCGGGTTACGACCGCGCTTACCCGGGTTCACCTCCTGGACCTGGCCCGGGACGACCCCTTCTCCCTCACCAAGGGTCAGCGCCAGCGCCTGGCGGTAGCCGGGGTCCTGGCCCTGGCCCCCCAGGTGATCATCTTGGATGAGCCCACCACCGGCCTGGACCACCGGGAGCAGCAGGACCTCTTGGGCCTGGCCCGGGAACTCCACGCCCAGGGGCACACGGTGATCATGGTGACCCACTCCATGTGGGCTGCCGCCACTTATGCCCGGCGCCTGGTGGTTCTTCTGGAGGGCAAGGTCCTCCTGGACGGCCCCGCCCGGGAGGTGATGGCCGAAAGGGAACTCCTGGCCCGGGCCCGCCTGGTACCCCCGGCGGTGGTGCAGCTCAGCCGGGGGCTGGGCTTTATGGCCCTGACCCCGGCGGAATTTTGCCAGCGCGTCGGTGGCCGGGCTTAATTCCCGGCTTGCAGATGCGCCTGAGATTTCTTATGTTATATCGAATGCCAAAAGTTTTTTCCGTTATGGCACATGCCGCAAGAGCCAAAATCCCCCCTATCCCCCCTTTTCCAAAGGGGGGGAACTTAGCGGAATTTCATTGAAAGTCCCCCTTTGAAAAAGGGGGATTTAGGGGGATTTAAGAACTATCAAACGGAAAGAATTTATGGCAACTGCTATAAGATAGGCGCAAAAAGCCACGGCAGGAGGTACGCTCAGGAACGCTTATGACCACTATGGGCAACCACCACGTTGATCCGCACCTGTTGGTGGTGCTGGGCGCCACCAGCGACCTGATGCGGCGCAAACTTCTCCCGGCCATCTATCGCCTCCGGACCGGTGGGGCCGTACCCGGCCCCCTCATCATCCTGGGGGCGTCCCGGCAGGCGGGACTGACGGACGAGGGCTTCCGGGCCCTGATCGCCGAAGCCCTGGCGGCTGAGGGCGTGGGGCCGGATGCCGCCGGCCCCTGGTGCCGCGACTGTCTCCATTTTCAGAGCTCCGGGCCGGGACGCCCGAGGATTTTCAGGCCCTGGCGGCTCGTATCCGGACCCTGGAGCAGGAACACCACCTGCCCGGCAACCGGGTGTTTTACCTGGCCTTGCCGCCCACAGCCTATATGGCGAGCATCAGTGGTCTGGGCCAGACCGGCCTCAACCAAACCCCGGGCTGGACCCGGCTGGTGGTGGAAAAACCCTTCGGCAGAGACCTGGCCTCGGCCACCGCCCTCAATGAGCAGATCCACCGTTATTTCGACGAATCCCAAATCTACCGCATCGACCATTACCTGGGCAAGGAAACCGTCCAGAATCTCTTGATCTTCCGGTTCGCCAACGCCATCTTCGAGCCCCTCTGGCACCGCAACCTGGTGAAGAGCGTCCAGATCACCGTGGCGGAAACCCTGGGGGTCGGAAGTCGGGCCGGGTACTACGATCAGGCCGGGGCCCTCCGGGATATGGTCCAGAACCACCTCACCCAGCTCCTCACCCTCACCGCCATGGAGGTGCCGGTGGCCTTCGACGCCGAGAGCATCCGCACCGAAAAAGCCAAGGTCCTGCGGGCGATCCCGCCGGTAATGCCGGAACACGTCATCTACGGCCAGTATACCCGGGGCGCGGTCAATGGCCAGGAGGCGCCGGGCTACCGGGAAGAGCCGGGGGTCTCCCCTGACTCCCCTACCGAGACTTTCGTGGCCATGAAGCTCAGCGTTGAAAACTGGCGCTGGCAGGGAGTCCCCTTTTATCTGGTGACCGGCAAACGCCTGCCCACCCGGTTCACCCAGATCGCCGTGACTTTCCGCTGCCCGCCGGTGTGGGTCTTCGATCCCCACTATGCCGGCACCTGCAGCCCCAATGTCATGGTGTTTACGGTACAGCCCGACGAAGGCTTCGATCTCCATTTCGAAGTCAAGGCCCCGGGGGAGCCCCTCCAGCTCAAGACCCAACGCCTCAGATATCGCTACTCCGAAGGTTTTGCGCCGCTGCCCGACGCCTATGAGACCCTTCTCCTGGACATCATGGCCGGCGACCAGACCCTGTTTGTCCGGGCCGACGAAGTGGAGTGGGCCTGGCGCCTCTACGCCCCGGCCCTGGACCCGCCGCCGCCCATGGTGCGGCCTTATCCCGCCGGCGCCTGGGGCCCTCCGGAGGCGGCCGCCTTGATGGAGTGGCCGGACCCCACGTTGCTTTATCGGTAGACCTTTGGCGAAAATTTCTCTATTATTGCGGAGGGAGGGGGGTAGCGGTCAGCGGTCAGCTTTCAGAAAAACCTAACTTATCCGGAATCTTGGGAAATCTCCCGACTGCTCACTGCTTACTGCTTACTGCCTATGTGGGTCGCGGCCATACAACTAAATTCCACTCTGGACCTGGAGGCCAACCTGGCCCGGGCCCAGGCCTTGGTTGAGGCGGCCGCTTCCCGGGGCGCCCGGCTGGTGGCCCTGCCGGAGCATTTCGCCTGTTTGGGGCGCGACGCCGACACCGCGGCCGCGGCCCAGCCCGTGGATGGCCCCCTGGTGACCCGCTTCCGGGAGTTGGCCGGAAAACTGGGAATCTTTCTCCTTATGGGTTCCTTCCCCGAACGCACGCCCGGCAAGGCCCGGCCCTACAACACCAGCCTGCTTCTGGGTCCCCGGGGCCAGATCCTGGCCAGCTACCGCAAGCTGCACCTGTTCGACGTGGATCTGCCCGGCGCCCCGCCCTCCCGGGAGTCGGAGTTCACCCAACCGGGCGATGCAGTGGTGACCACGGCGCTGCCGGGCGAATCCTTTACCGCCGGGCTGTCCATCTGTTACGACCTCCGCTTCCCCGAACTCTTCCGGGCCCAGGTGAACCGGGGGGCCAACCTCCTCCTGCTGCCCGCGGCCTTTACCACGACCACCGGCCGGGATCATTGGGAAGTGCTGCTCCGGGCCCGGGCCATCGAGAATTTAGCCTACGTGGTGGCGCCGGCCCAATGCGGGGAACACGTGCCGGGCCGCCGCACCTACGGCCGCTCCCTCATCATTGACCCCTGGGGGCTGATCCTGGCCCAGGCCCCGGACGGCGAAGGCGTTGTCATGGCCCGGCTGGACTACGAGCGGCTCCAGCGCCTGCGCCGGGAACTGCCCTGCCTGCGCCACCGGCGCCTGCCGTGAGATAAGAAAAGTGAGCAGTGAGCAGTGAGCAGTAAGCAGATTGATGAAAATTCCAGATGGGCTAGGTTTTTTCTGAAAGCTGAAAGCTCTCAAATAAAAGGAGACTTATGCCGGATGCCTGGCCTAAATCTGGCCTGCGGGGCCTGTTCCGCTGGTACCTCAGCCAATTCCCCCTGCGGGACGGCAAGGCTTTTTTTTATGAGCGCTTCCATGCTTCTCTTGCGCCGACGGACCGGTATGCCGTGGTCCGGCTGGACAAGGGCTTCCGCATGCAGCTCGATCTTGCCGATCCGGAACAGCTGAAGGTGTATTTCTACGGGCATTACCACGAGCGCTACGAGGCCGACCTGGTGCAGCGGCTCCTTTCGGGGGATGACGTCTTCTGGGATGTGGGCGCCAACGTGGGCTACTTTACCCTGGTGGCGGCCACGGCGCTGGACAATCGCGGCCAGATTGTGGCGTTTGAGCCGGGGAAGAATGCCTATGCCCGGCTGACCGAGAATCTCGCCTTAAATCCCTGGCGGAATATCCAGACCTTTCCCCTGGCCGTTACCGACCGGGAGGGCGAGGCGGTGCTCCATCTGGCCGGGGACATTGCCGACAGCAGCGCCAATCTCTACCAGGCCGCCCAGGTCCAGGCCGGCTGCGAGGTCTGCCGGACAGTGGCCCTGGACCACTTTCTTAAGGAAGAGAATTTACCTCCTCCCCATCTCATCAAGCTGGATGCCGAGGGGGCGGAGCTGGCCGTGCTTAAGGGGGCGCAAAAGCTCATCAATGACTCACCCCCGCTGTGGCTGATGGAAATGGAAGAGAAGAACCTCCGGGCCGCGGGGGCCAGCAAGGCCGCAGTGGCGCAATTCCTCTACGGCTGCGGCTACCGGGCGGCGCACCTGAGCAAGGGGCGCTGGTACGCCACCGCCGACCCGGCGGGCGTCAAGGGTCGGAACATTTTCTGGTTCAATCCCGGGGTGGCGTCCCACCGTGACCAAGCGGCGCGCCTGCCGGTACAGGGTAAATACCTATAATTTTTCGCCAGTTGGTAAGCTTGGGTAGCGAGCCTTGAGCTTTAATCTTGGTTTCGGCCTCTTATAGCGAATGCCAAAAGTATTTTCCGATAGCGGCATCATTCTAATCCCCCCTAACCCCCCTTTAAAAAAGGGGGGAACTCTAAGGAATAGCTATTAAAGTCCCCCTTTGAAAAAGGGGGATTTAGGGGGATTTAAGAACCGCAACTGGAAGGAATTTATGGCAAACGCTATAGTCCATCGGCTGGACCGATGCGAGGGGCGAATGGCCTGGCACCGGCCTTCCGCCGGCCATCGCCTCTGTCGCCGTTGCTCCATCCTCCGCTCCCCAGGAGGGAGGGAAGATATTAAACCCTAACGCTTAGGGCTCTGAGCCGGCAAGATTCCAGGCGGGTCCGGCGTGGGTAAACCCGGCCGCGGGAAGAAATGACCCGCCTGGTCGCAAGAGGAGAAACCGGCCTTACCGACGCGGTCCGAAACGGTAGGCTGCATTGGAGTATTGATTGCGGGGAGCGTTGGGGCGGCCAAGGTTAGGGGTATGGAATTGCCTGGATCCCTGCTGTCGTCCCCAAGCACCCCGATGATACGCGCCGTAAGCGTTCCGCTGATTCGACTGGTTACGGTTTTGCCACTGGTTGCGGTGCTGCCGGCCGTAGGCGTTGCCGTGATTCCAGGCGGGACGCTGTCCACGATAGCCGTAAGCGGGGCCGTGAGGGGCGGCGCCCCGGAAATTGGGGTTATGCCCAACCACAGGCCGGTTAGTCCACGCCATGGCGCTGGGTGCACTCAAGGCCACGACCAGTCCCCCCAACATGATTACGCGCCACCATCTTTTCAGTTTCATCTGTCTATCCTCCCATCATAAGATTTGCAATCCAGTATTTGCTTAGTTAGAGGACCGGAGGCGGGAAAAAGTTAAAGACCATTTTGGAAATTCCGGAAATTCCGTGAAGAGCACAGAACGCCGCGCCTTTTAGCGTTATCGCGAGAAAACCGTTTAGAGGTCGGGCGGGAGAGAGAGGGAAAAAAGCATCCCGGGCCGCGGGGGCCAGCAAGGCCGCAGTGGCGCAATTCCTCTACGGCTGCGGCTACCGGGCGGCGCACCTGAGCAAAGGCCGCTGGTACGCCACCGCCGACCCGGCGGGCGTCAAGGGCCGGAACATCTTCTGGTTCAATCCCGGGGTGGCGTCCCACCGTGACAAAGCGGCGCGTCTGCCGGTACAGGGTA
>JAHIKF010000022.1 GCA_018897875.1 Pseudomonadota bacterium
ACTCCTTTGACGGGGTGGAGATCGCCCTGTTTTCCGCCGGGGGCGGCATCAGTAAGGAATTCGGCCCCATAGCCGCCCGGGCCGGCGCGGTGGTGGTGGACAACTCCAGCGCCTGGCGCATGGACCCGGACGTCCCCCTGGTAGTCCCGGAGGTCAATCCGCATGACATCGGGCTCTATACTAAAACAGGGATCATCGCCAACCCCAACTGCTCTACCATCCAGATGGTGGTGGCGTTAAAGCCCTTGCACGACGCGGCTCGCATCAAGCGGGTGGTGGTATCCACCTACCAGGCGGTGTCCGGGACCGGCCAGAAGGCGGTGGATGAACTGGCGGAGCAGGTGCAGGCGCTGTTGTCCTGTCAGCCCACGAAAAATAAGATCTACCCCCACCGGATCGCGTTCAACTGCCTGCCCCACATCGACGTGTTCCTGGAAAACGGCTACACCAAGGAAGAGATGAAGATGGTCAACGAGACCGTCAAGATCATGGGGGACGACAGCATCCGGGTGACGGCCACCACGGTGCGGGTGCCGGTGTTTTACGGGCACTCGGAAGCGGTGAACATCGAGACGGAGCGGAAGCTCACCCCGGATGAGGCCCGGCGGATTTTAGCCGCGGCCCCCGGCGTGAAAGTCGTGGATAACCCGGCCAAAAACGAGTATCCCATGCCCCTGGACGCCGCGGGCCAGGACCTTACCCTGGTGGGGCGTATCCGGGAGGATTTTTCCATCCCCAACGGCCTGAACTTCTGGGTGGTGGCCGACAACCTGCGCAAGGGGGCCGCGACCAACGCCATCCAGATCGCCGAGCTCCTGATCCGGGATTATTTGAGGAAATAGCGGTTAGCAGTTAGCAGTTAGTATAAGAGATGATAGTGTTGTGTCCCAGGATTATGTTACCAAAGGTTGAAGGTTTTTTCTTCCTCCCCCTTGATGGGGGAGGGCTGGGGTGGGGGTGAAATGGCTGCGCATTGCTTCAACCCAACCCCCTCCCACCAGGGGAGGGGGAGTTATTGAGGCCGACATTTTGCAAGGTATCTGTGGGACACGATAATAGTTGACTGCTTAAGCTGACGGCTGATTTCTACTCCAGAGGAGTAGAGGGTTGCGCATTATCGCCGGCGAATTCAAAGGCCGCCGGCTGGCCCCGGTTAAGGGCCGGGTCCGGCCCACGGCCGCCAAGGTCCGGGAGGCGGTGTTCAGTATCCTGGGGCCCGCGGTAAGCGGGCTGAGGGTCCTGGACCTGTTTGCCGGCACCGGCGCCCTGGGGATCGAGGCCTTGAGCCGGGGGGCGGCCGTTGCCGTCTTCGTGGAGGACCACCCCGAGTCCCTGAAGGTGCTGCGTCGCAACCTGGAGGATTTGGGCCTGGCGGACCGGACCACGGTCTGGGCCCTGCCGGTGACCACGGCTTTGAAGAAACTGGCCGGCCGGGGCGAGTCCTTTGGCCTGGCCTTCCTGGACCCCCCTTACGGCGGGCCGGACGCGGCGGCGGCCTTGACCGCCCTGGCCGAGCTGCCCCTCCTGGGGCCCGGGGCCCGGGTGGTGGTGGAGCACAGCCGCCGGGAGAGCCTGCCGGAAGCGTGCGGCGCGCTCACTCGCCTTACGGTGCGCCGCTATGGCGACACCCAGGTGGCTTTCTATCTCATGGCAGAACCTGCCCCACAGGAGCATGACTAACCGATGCCCGATATCGCCGTATACCCCGGCTCATTCGACCCCATCACCAACGGCCATCTGGACCTGATCCAGCGGGCCTTGAAGATCTTTGACCGGATCATCGTGGCGGTGGCCACCAACGCCTTTAAGAAGTCCCTGTTTAGCATCGAAGAACGGATGGAGATGTGCCGGGTGTCCCTGGCGGATTACCCCATGGTCTCCATTGACACCTTCGACGGCCTGCTGGTAAAATACGCCACGGGCCAAAAAGCCCGGGCTATCCTGCGGGGTCTCAGGGCCGTTACCGATTTCGAGTACGAATTTCAGCTGGCCATGATGAACCGGCGGCTGGAACCGGAAATCGAGACGGTGTTCCTCATGACCGGCCTGCGCTGGGTCTTCCTGAGCTCCAGTATCCTCAAGGAGGCGGCCGTGCATGGCGGCGACATTGCCGGCATGGTGCCGGAAATCGTGTTTCATAAACTGCGGGAAAAATTCGGTTTAAAGTAAGGGGCGGAGCCAGTGCGCATCTGCGTTATCGACGGTCAGGGCGGCGGCATCGGCGCGGCGCTCATCAAGCGTCTGAAAGAGGTCTACCGGGAAGAACACGAGGTTATCGCCCTGGGCACCAACGCCGTGGCTACCGCCCAGATGATGAAGGCCCGGGCCAACCGGGGGGCCAGCGGCGAAAACGCCATTGTCCGCACCGTGGCCACGGCCGACGTCATCTTGGGCTGCCTCTCCATCGTCCTGGCCAACTCCATGATGGGGGAAGTGACCCCCAAGATGGCCGAAGCCATTGCCTCGGCTCCGGCCCGGAAAATTTTGCTGCCCCTGACCCAGGAGGCGGTGGAGATCGTCGGCCTGACCCCCGAACCTCTCCCCCACCTGGTGGACAGGATCGTCAGCCAGAAATTAAAGGAGATCATCGACCATGTGTGAAGCGACCGCGTACCTGTTGAAAAACGGCCAGGAGGAGCTGATACTCAAGGATGTGGACGTCATCGAACCGGATGGCGACAGCGTCAGGATTGTCAATATTTTCGGGGAACAGAAGGTGCTGAAGGCCGAGATCCACAGCCTGAACCTGATCAATCACAAGGTCATTTTGGTGGAAAAATAACGGTTGGCGCTCAGGGCAAAAATGCTTTGAACAGTTTTCCGTTTTCTGTTTTCTGTAGAACCGCCGCCTCGGCTGTTGTGCTCCGAAAAGTTACCTGTAGGGCGGGCACTGCCCGCCATAATTACGGTTTCCCACCACGCTTTTCAGCTATCCGACTGGTCCCTGCACCCCAAAAACCAGTCGGCCTCGACCTATCTGCCGAACTTGACCTACAAATGGTCATTTCCTTGCGGACACGACGAAGTTTGAACATAGGGGACAACCGACCTCGGCGGTTTTAAAAGGAATTATGGCGGGCAGTGCCCGCCCTACAGACTGGCTGCTGGGGCGTCAACGTCAATAAGTGTCTTGGCTGAAAGCTGACCTCTGATACCAGATTGCAGTCAAAAGGTGGCACAGGCTTTCCAGCCTGTGCAGGAGCAGGTATAGCCTGCGACTACATAAAATAGCCTTTTGAGCGCAACTCAGTATGAAAGCTGATAGCTGTTTTCATACACGACTCCAAAAACAAAACGGGGCCGCATGGCCCCGCGCTTTAACTGCATGTTTCGACAGCAAAACCAGCCGGCCTTCCGGGCCGCGGCTTCTCCCCAAGCCAGTCGAGTTTTTTCCTAAAAATCCTCCTCGTCTTCCAGGATGGCCTTGTTGATGAATTTATAGAGGCTGCCGATCCACTCCAGCTCGTTTTCCAGTTCGGAATTGGCGAAGATCCATTCGCCGTCCCGGTCTTTGGCGATGATGACGATCTCTTCGATGTCATCCAGATCCTGATAGAACTTCTCCACCACCTCCTTGACGGAACGTTGGGCTCGGGCAAAAGGAATAATGTTTTTGGTCATATGTCTGTGGCGGGCAGAGGCGCCCGTCACCCTCCCTCATAGTTGTTCCCTTCGGTTGAAGGGTGGGTTGTCTCGTGTCATACATTCTTGATTGAACGGCCTAAAAAATCAATGATAATTTTGTTCACCAGCCCCGGCGCTTCCTCCTGGGGGGCATGGCCCACCTCGGGGAGGAGGTGAAATTCCGCCTGGGGCAGGTGCGCGGCCATCCAGTGCCCCTGGGCCGGGGGCAGGATGAGGTCTCGTTCTCCCCAGATGAGGCTCGTGGGCTGGGCCAGGCCCCGGAGCAGGGCGGCGATTTCGGCCAGGGGGCGAATCTCAAGGTCCCGGCAGACCTGGCGCAGCGCCAGGCGGCGGCGGAGGTCCCGGTAAGGGGGGGCATAGCCCGCCACCGCCTCCGGGATGAGGCGTTCCGGGTGGCAGTAGACCAGGCGCATGAACCAGGGGAGCAGCCAGGGCCCCAGGAGGATTGCGGCGGCGTACCCCAGGACCGGCAGGCGCAGCGGCCAAAAGGCATAGGGGACCCGGGTCAAGGCCGCGGCGGGGGCCAGGAGCACCAGGGCCGAAACCCGCGCCGGTTGCTCCCGGGCCAGGACAAGGCTCAAGCCGCCACCCAGGGAGTTGCCGCCCAGGGCGACGGTTTCGAGGCCCTGATAGTCCAAGAAATCCACCACGCCCCGGACCAGGGCCTCGGCGCGGTAGTCCGCATCCAGCGGGGCCGGGGAGCGGCCGTGCCCGGGCAGGTCCGGGGTGATCACCCGGAAGTGGCGGGAGAGGCGCTCCCGGTTGTGGCGCCAGGAGAAACTGGAGGCCCCCAGGCCGTGCAGCAGCACCAGATCGGGCCCCTGGCCGGCGATTTCCACGTACCAGTCCCGGGGGTGGATCACCGGCTTTTCCCCCGGCCGGCGGTGGCCGGCGGCTCTTCCACCGGGGGCCGACGGGAGGCTGCCAGCCCCGGGGCGTTTAATCCCGGCAGTCCGGGGGCCATGATGACGCTTTCCGGCAACAACAATCCCCGGACCGTGATGCCGGAGACCGTGGTCCAGGCCTGGTGCGGCACCCACTGTTTATCGATGTTGGCAAAGACTACCCCCCGAGAATCCTGGAAGACCTGGTTGATCAGGGAGAGCATGACCTGGCGGCCGTCCTGGCTCTCCCCCCCCAGGCGCACCTCCATGGCTTCGGGCTGGGGATAGGGAATGCCCTGGATGGTGCTGGTCTCCCCCTCCCGGGTGGGCCCGAGAATCCCCAGGCGGCAGTTGTAGAACGCCGACAAGGGGTCATAGACCTGGTGGGCAAGGTCGGTGTGCCATTTTTTCGCTAGACCCTTGCCTGCATGCCACTCCCACAATTCCAGCCGGCCCCGGGAATAGTCAAAGCGGTATTCTTTCAGGCGGCGTTTCTTCCCGCCGCGCCACGACTCTTCCCGGTAAATGAGCGGCAGGAGGCGGTGGTTGCGCCAGACCATCTCGGTCTGCAAGCGTTCCCGCTGCCCTCCGGACAGGAGCTTGATAAGGCCCAGGGTTTCGCCGATGATTTCCGCCGTATAGCGCCCCGGCCCCAGGCGATTAAAGGTGAGCCTGACCCGGGCCGCATCTTGCCAGACCAGGATCTCAATCCGGTAGCGCAACTCCTCCAGGAGGGCCGGGGCAGCCTGGGCCGGAGGCTGCCCCGGCCCAAGCCCAATGGCCAGCACCAGGACCAGGAAAGGGAGGACGCCGGCCAGACGGGATCGAGTTCTCACGCGGCAGTGCTCCTCAAGGTTGGGCCGTAAGGCCGCGAGAAGGGGAGGGGGGCAGGGCCAGCAACCCCTCCTTCCTGATCTCGCCGGGGTTGAGCAAGCGCCCGGCGAGCTTGCCGAACAGGGTTACCCGGGTCCAGGCCAGGGTGGGCACCTGCTCCGGGCTGAGAAAGATAAAATATTGGTCCACCGTATTGGAGTCCGGCGGGCGGTAGTCCAGCATCACCTTGCGGCCCATCTCGGTGACGGGGCCGATCATGAAGGCCATCGCCTGGGGAGCCGGGGTGGGCAGGACCATGACCCGCAGGGTGGCTCCGCCGGGCAACGGCCCGAAAGCGCCCAGCCGGACTTGATAAAACAAGGTCAAGAGGTCATACACCGGGTCTTTCAGGGGCACTTCCCATTTCTTGACCGGGTCGCCGCCGTCGGCCCGGCGCCAGAGCGACAGGCGGCCGTGCTCATGGTCGAAGCGGTACTCTTTCAGGACGTGCTGGCCCTGGTTGACAAACTCTTCCCGGTAGACCAGCGGCACCAGCCGCCCCTCCCGTAAGACCATCTCGGTCTGGTAGCGCTCGGGCAGCCAGCGGCTCAACAATCGCCACATCCCCTGGGCCGCCCCGGAAAACTCCGCCAGATAACGTCCCGGTTCCAATTCCATGAGCACCAGGTGAACCCGGGCCACATCCGACCACGGGCCCAGACTTATTTGATATTCCAGGTCTTCCCGGATGACCGGCGCCGGGGCGGCCGCGAGCGGAAGCGGCCCCGGGGCCAGTTGGAGCAAGAAGACCACAAGCAGGAGCAGGCGAGCCGATATCAGACGTCACCGCCTTCCGGTTCTTTCGGGGGCGGCGGCCCCCACACCCCGGTGGCAAAGCGGTCGGCCCACCACTTCTGGAGGTCCTCGGGGCCGGCGCTCTCCACCAGGTCGTAGCGATAGTCTTCGATGAATTGGACTATCAGCTGATAGGCCGTGTTAATCTGCTGCATCCGAGCCCGGTGGGTAATCTCGGCGCCTGCCGGGGCCCGGTCCGGGTGCCAGCGGCGGGCGGCCCGGCGATAGGCCGCCTTGACCTCCTTCTTGGTGGCCTTGAGACCCAGATTCAAGAGGGCGCGGGCTTCTTCCAGCGTCATGATTTCGTGTCGCAATTCATAGATTGTCTGTGATGAAAAGTTTTTCGTAGGGTGCGTCTTACGCACCATGAGCTTATGGCCACTGCGGGCGAGGACGCCCGCCTCACGGGCCTTTTCATGAGTAGCCCGTAGCCCGTAGGGCGGGAAAGCGCAGCGCATCCCGCCTTTCCCTCGTTCCCAAGCTCCTGCTTGGGAACGTAAATTTCCCCCAAGTTCCTGCTTGGGGCGTATGGCGCAATAAATAGGTGATTTTCTCGCAAAGCAGGAGCTTTGCCTGCAATGGGGTTCCCAAGCGGGAGCTTGGGAACCAGAAACATGAAAATTGTGTAGGGCGGGCATTGCCCGCCGTTCCCGGTCATCAATTGGTGGCAGGACGCCCCCTACTCTCTCAAAATAATAAAAAGACCGGTGGCACAGGCTTTCCAGCCTGTGCATAGGACAGCCGGGGCGGCTGTCTCACATATCCTCAGAAACTTCCCGGAACAAATCCGGAAAAAATGTCGCAAAAATCCAGGGTGCGTTTTACGCCCCAGAAAGTGGCGCCTGAAACGCGCCCTACATGGGTCATTATAGCCTCGATTTATCCGTGGGCCAACAACCGATTGCGCCGTGGGCCGGCGCGACCCGGTGGCCCCATACGACAAGAGGTAAGAGGGAGCGGACCGGGGGTGCTGCTTCAACACGCGGTCAGGCGGTTGTCTTGTCTTATCGGTGAAATCATGGTAAAATAAAATAATTCACCTAGTTGCCTTGCGCCGGGGGGTGAACCGGCATCCCAGGTTGTGGCAGCCTGCGGTTTCCTGGGAGCTGGGTTCACCGGCAAAAGGCTCGCAACCCCCCAAGTTTTTCGGCATCGGGGGAACTTCATTGGGACCTGCCCCAGCATCTCCTACCCGGAGAGGCTGCGGCTCCGCCACCAGGCTTTGCCGGGGGCGGGAAAGGAAAGAGTAACCATTCCATGACGTCAGACAAGACCTTAGATATGCCCGCCAGCGAACTGAGCCAGACTTTGGAGCGGCTTACAGACGAGATCATGGCGAACCATCAGAACCAGGAAGACCTGGTGCTGGTAGGCATCCGGACCGGCGGCGCCTTTTTGGCCCAGCGGCTGGCCGCCAGCATCACCCGGCGGACCTCCCGGCCGGTGCGGGTGGGAGTGCTGGATATCACCCTCTACCGGGATGACTGGACCCAGCTCAGCCACAAGCCCCTGGTGGGCAAGACGGAACTGCCGGGGTCCATTGACGACCAGGAGGTGGTGCTGGTGGATGACGTGCTGTTCACCGGCCGCACCATCCGGGCGGCGCTGGACGCGCTCATCGATTACGGGCGGCCCCGGCGCATCGAATTGGCGGTGCTGGTGGACCGGGGCGGCCGGGAGCTGCCCATCCAGCCGGATTATGTCGGCCGGGCCATGGCCTTGCCCCATGGCCAGAGGGTCAACGTTTATCTGACTGAGATGGGACGGCCCGACGAAGTGGCCATCGAATTGGGTCCCCCGGCCAGGTCCTGATGGAGCGGCAGAAAAGGGCCAAGGCCCGGGGCGCCGCCGAGCCGGCGCCCCTGTCGCCGGAGGCCCGGGCCCGGCTGGAAAGCCAGGTGGCCCGGGTGGTTGGGTTTCTTTCGACCGAGGTCGAGCCGGCCGCGCTTGAGGCGCAGGTCAGTCCCGATCCTCAGGATCCTGACTGGGACGCCCACCTCATCGCGGCCCTGGGGGTCTTGAGCCATGCGGCCATCCCGCCGCTGCTGGCGGCGCTCTTCGGCCAGGCCCGGGATAAAATCCGGCGCAAGGCCCTGAAGAAAACCCTGCACCGGCTCAAAACCCGGGGGGTGGCAATGGCTTCCGATCTCCTGCCCCGGGAAGAAGTAAGCTTCGGGGCGCCGCGGCCAGGCGCGGCCACGGTCTTCGTCTCCCCCATCTTCGGCATTGGTGAAAGCTACGTCATCTTAGAGGCTCCCCCGGAGATCCTGGGCGGCAACTTTCTGGTGGCCCGGGTCAGCGACCAGGAAGGCTTTAAGGAGTGCGTGCTCCTGTCCCTGAAGCGCAAGCAGCAGGCGGAGGTTTGGGGCCGTTTCCGGGAGCAGGGGCTGGACCAGTGGTTTTCCCCGCCTCCGGCTTACGCGGTGCGCCTGCTGGAGGAGGCGTACACCCGACACTCCGGCAGCGCCCCCGGGGCCGCCCAATATAGGGCCTTGCGGGAGAAAATTTTCCGGCACTGGGGCCGGCACTGGGGCCGTCCCGAAGCCGCCCCGGACCTGGACCAGGAACTGCCGGCTCTCTCCCCGGGGGAGTTGCCGCGGCTCTTGGAACACTGCCGGCAGCTGGCCCTGGACCCGCTGTTTCTCTCCTTTCTGCCGGGACCGGAGGAAATTGCCCCCTGGCTGGCGAAACTCCAGGAGGTGGAGGACAGTCCCCTGGTGTTGTCGGATCAGCAGAAGCAGGTTCGCATCGACGGGGTACTGGATGAAGCCACCCGGGCCCTCTACCCCCTGGAGACCCGGGCCGACTGGGGCCGGCGCCTCCTGACCACAGCTTATTACCTGCACCTCAGCGGCCGGGAGGAGGATTCCCGGGCGGCCCGGGCCGCGGCAACCGCTCTGGGTGCGCCGGAGTTGAGCCCTCTCGCCGGGGAAAACGCTTTCCTGAAAAGCCTGGTTCAGAGTGCCGTGCGCCTGGCCTTTGAGATGCAGGCACCCCGGGAGCCCGCGACTGGATCCGGCCTGATAGCCTCACCCGGGGAGGCGGGACTCATCCGGAGGTGAGCATGATCCACACCTTGAGCCTGCGTACCAAGCACAGGACCGAGTTGGTCGACATTACCGGCGAGATTCAGGAACTGGTGCGCCAAAGCGGGGTGGAGGAAGGCGTCTGCCACATCTTCCAGGCGCACACCACCGCCGGCCTGACCATCAACGAAAACGCCGACCCCAGCGTGGCCGCCGATATCCTCATGGTCTTGAATAAGATCATCAGCGATAAGGAGGCCTATCGCCACCTGGAAGGCAACTCCCCGGCGCACATCAAGGCTTGCCTCATGGGGCCGCAGCTCACCGTGCTGGTGAGCCATGGCAGCCTGCTGCTGGGCACCTGGCAGGGGATCTTTTTCTCGGAATTCGACGGGCCCCGAACCCGCAAGGTGCACATCAAAATTATGGCAGGTTAAATGGCGCGTCCCCGGAAATTCTTTCGCGAGGTAAAACTGGACGGCCTCCCTTTGGCGGCGTACCGGAGAGATTTGGCCGCCATCCGGGACCGCAACCTGCTCAAAGACTTCCTGGAATACACCCATATCCGCCTGGGGCTGCTGGCCCCGTACGACGCTTCCTATCCCCTCATCGAGCCCCGGGAGCTGCTGCCTTCTTTTGAAAAGAATTTCTCGGAATACAAGCATCTGCCGAGCTTCAGCATGGTGGCCTTCAACCGCGCCCTCTCCTACCAGGAGGAAATTTTCCAGTTCGATCTCCTCCATGCGCCGGAAGAAGGCAAGCGGCGGTCCGTCCGGGAAGATTTGGACCGGATTGCCCCCCACCTGGACCGGGATTTCAGGTCCGACTTCAGGCAGCAATTCGCCGCCCGGGATATCACCGACCTGGCGAACTATCCGGAACTGTTGGAATTTCTCTTTCACATGGACCGGGCCCACGTGGTGGCCCGGGATGAGGCGGGGGATTTTCGTCTCCTGGGGGTCTACGGCTCCTTTCCCTCGGATTTGGATACCGAACTCAAGGCCCTGGGGCGCAAGCTGGGCAAGTTCAAAAAGCTGGACAGCGCCTCCTATGAGCGCGAACGGGAATTCATCTACCAGTTTCTCATGGAACTCTACGGCTTTCCCATCGCCTCGGAGCGCCGGACCTCCGGGGCGCTGTTCGCCCGGCGGTTGAGCCGCCTCAAGGAGCAGTACCTGATCAAGGTGCTGGGCGCCTCGGACCGGACCATCACCAGCCTCTGCGGGTTCGAGCAGAAGCGGTATCCGCTGGTGGAAAAGGTGGCGTTGATCCCGCTGTCGCCGTCTCTGGCAGAGGCTAACGCCCATCTCGGAACCGGCGGCTTTTACGTGGACTCCAAGCGGCGGGTGGTGATCCTGAAGGTGACCTACCAGCAGCACAAGTACAACCGGTACAATGTTCTGGAGGACCGGGCCCTGTCCATCGTGCGCCAGGAAATCATTCACCCGGACCATGGCGGCCGGGACGTCAACCTCAACATCTTGAAGGACACCAAGCGGACCCTGAAAGAGCTCACCGATATCGTCCGGGGTGAGTACAGCGGTTCCATCACCTACCGGCGCAGCGACCTCATCACCTCCACCAAGACCCACGAGGAGCGCCTCAAATTCCTGTCGGCCTGGCTGGCGAAAAATCAGCGGCGGCTAGGGGCCTATGGCCAGGAGACCTTTGAAGCCGCCAAGAAGCTGATTAAAAGCTACCTGTCACATCGGGACTACCGGGAGGTGTTCGCCAAGCACCGGGAGTTGCATCGGGAGGTGGTGCAGCACCTGGCCTACCTGCACCAGGTGCAGCAACTCCAGCCCCTGGAAAAGCTGGCTCAACCCGGGAAGCGCCAACCGGGGCTGGGTCCCAGCCGCCGCCTGGCCCTGGCCGTGGCCTTTCTGGAGGAAAACCGGGACCAGCTGCCGTATTTCTATCCCGACCTGTTCCAAAAGTGTTCTCATCTCTTCGACCAAATCTTGCTCTATCCTTATTTCAGGAAATTGCTGGCCAAAGAGAGCCCGCCGGCCAGTTCCTTTAGGCAGAGGGTCTGGCAGCTGCTGATGCGGGGAGAGGAACTCATGGCGGAGATGAAGCAGCAGCACGACTGGATCAAAGTGGAAGCGCTCCGGGGGACGCCGTTCCCGATGGTGGTCTCCGGTCCCTGGCCGCCGGCCTCTCCTAAGCCCGGCTGAGGCGATGTGCGGATGGTTTGGCGCCGGAAACCCAAGATCCATACCAGGGGCGCAGCTGGCCGGATCCCGCTGGTTCCCGGTCTTTTTGCCGGACTTTTCCAGGGGCCTGACCACAGGCAAGGATTTTCACGGGCCCGGCTCCGGCGGGTTTTTCCCCTAAGTTCTTATTTTCCCATGATTGACAAGTACCTCACACTATTTTAATATGTTATCTTTAACCATCTAATATATGGCCAGGGGCAGAAAATGGAGAAACAGGACCTGGAACTCATAGAACAGTTGATGGATCGGGACCCGGAGTTGAAGCTGTATGTTGAAAAACACCGGGAATATGAAAGGCAGTTGGAGACCTTTAACCGGCGGCCTTACCTGACCACCGCCGAGACCATCGAGCGGAAACGGTTGCAAAAATTGAAGCTGGCCGGCCGCGACCGGATTGAACTGATCCTGGCCCAGCATCGCCAGAAGGAAAACCTGCAATGAAACTCACCGGCGCCCAAATTTTAATGAAATGTCTGGAGCGGGAGGGAGTCAAACACATCTTCGGTTACCCCGGCGGGGTGGTTCTCGATATCTATGACGAATTGGCCCGCACCCCCAACATCAGGCATATCCTGGTACGTCACGAACAGGCTGCGGTCCACGCCGCGGACGGCTATGCCCGGGCCTCTGCCCAGGTGGGGGTGGCCCTGGTGACCTCGGGGCCCGGCGCCACCAACACGGTGACGGGCATTGCCTCGGCCTACCTGGACTCCATCCCCATTGTGGTGTTCACCGGCCAGGTGCCCACCGGCCTGATCGGCAACGATGCCTTTCAGGAGGTGGACATCGTGGGCATCACCCGGCCCTGCACCAAGCACAACTACCTGGTTAAGGATGTCAAACAACTGGCCTCCACCATCCACGAGGCCTTCCATATTGCCCGCTCCGGGCGGCCGGGGCCGGTGCTGGTGGACCTGCCCAAGGATGTGAGCCAGGCCAGCACG
>JAHIKF010000023.1 GCA_018897875.1 Pseudomonadota bacterium
ATAAGCGTACGGCCCGGTCGCCCCTGGAGACCCTGAAAAAGCGGCAGCTGGTGGGCAAGCTCCTGAAAGAAATTTTTATTCCGAACCTCAACTATGCCTACAGAAATCTGAAAAAGACCCTGTCCGCAAAAGAGGAGGACGAATTCGCCGGCGCCCGGGGCAAGAAGCTCATCATTGACCAGGCTAAAATGGGGCACGATTTTGCCGCCGACCTCCAGACGATTGTCTGTACCTGCAAGGCCTGGGGCATCGTGCCGGTACTCATGACCCAGGCCAACCGGATCACGGCTAACCCCGACCCGGTGGTGGCGGCCTACATCGGCCGCGACGGCCGCGAGCGCGGCCTCAGCTACCCGCAATTCAAAGAGCTGTATGACGCCTTCAACGACACCATCCGGGAAGTGGGCCGGAAAAACCAGGTCATGGTCATCGACCTGGCCCGGGAAGTGCCCGCGGATAAAAAATATCTGTATGACCTGGTCCACTTCAATGACGCCGGGTCCCAACTGGCGGCCCGGATCATTGCCGCCCGGTTGAAGGGGATCATCGCGCCGCAGTAGCGGGCGGCCGGTATATCGGTGGGCAGGCCTCTGTGCCTGCCCAGGTTCCGGATAATCGGGCGATGGCGGGCGCAGAGGCCCGCCCCACCATCAAGCAATGCCCTTTTAACCGGAAGTCGGTATGTCCCTCACCTACCAAAGCTTGCCCGACCTCGCCTCCTTCACTGCCAGGGCCAGGCCGTCGTGCTCCGGGGAGTGGCGGGGCAGGAAGCTCAGCAGGTGGACGGCGCGCCAGGCGGGGTTTCCCAAGATTTCCCGGTTGAAATCCGCCGCCCCGGAAAAGCCCACGTTGTCCGCCACCAGGAGGCCGCCCGACCGCAAGAGGCGGCGGCATAGAGACAGGGCCGGCAGGTAGGATTCCTTGTCGATGTCCAGGAAGATCAGGTCAAAGGTCTCCGACATCTCCGCCATCAACTTCAGGGCCTCCCCCACTCTGACCTCCACCACCTCGGTGAGCCCGGCCCGGGCGAAGTTGCCCCGGGCCCGGTTGGCCATGGCATCGTCTGATTCCAGGGAAACCACCCGGCCCGGTATCGGGGCGCAGGCCCGGCCTAGGAAGATGCCGGAATACCCGGTGGCGGTGCCCAGCTCCAGGATATTTTTCGCCCCGGTGGCCCGGGTCAGGACGAACAGCAGCTCCCCCACCACGGGGCCGACGATGGGGATGGACTCGCGGGTGGCTTCGGCTTCCAACTCCCGGAGCAAGGCGTCGCTGTCAGGCGCCAGGCCCCGGAAATAGCCTTCCAGATCGGGCATCATTTTGGTCATGGTCTCTCCTGCCTCTCCTGATAGGATAAGAGAATGCCTCGAAATTTTTCATCAGTTCGGTTATTATTATGGCAGGAAATTGGCGGGAGGAAAAGGCTGCTCGGCAGAATGGAAGCGTCTGTAGGGGCGGGTTTAAAACCCGCCCCTACGCCTGAAAAGCTTGCGGCAACAAAATAGCTATTTGAAGTCAAGGCGGTATCCGGGAATCTCAACAAGGCGATTATCCCCGCTTTGGGCAACTGCCCTGGCCAGGAGCAGCCCCCGCAGCCTGGCAAAGGGCTCCCCCGGCGCATGCCGCAATAATTGCGAAGCAAAACGATATTTATGCTAAAATTATTTGTTAGTACAAGTCTATTTAGAGGAGAAGCATGACGACAGAAAAGCTGAAACGCGCCAACCCCATGGCCCGGTGGCTTTCGTCCACCCCGGAGCAAGCCAAAGATACGGGGATGGCCATGGTGTTGATTTGCCTGCTCCTGGGGTACTGGGGCAAGTTCCCCAAGTTTCTGCCCGTGAGCCTGGCGCTGCTTCTGCTCACCATGGTCTGGCCCAACGCCTTCCGGCCCCTGGCGGTGCTCTGGTTCGGCCTTTCCCATCTCCTGAGCCGCGTCATGTCCCGGGTTATCCTGACGGTGGTGTTCTTCCTGGTGGTCACTCCCATCGGGGTCATCCGGCGGTTATGCGGGGCCGATGCCCTGCAGTTGAAGAAATGGAAACAAGGCCGGGGCTCGGTGTTCGTGGTGCGGGAGGGCGTCGTCCAGGGGAAAGATATGGCGAATCCGTATTGAAAGAACGTTTAGGGGCGGATTTAACCCCCGCCCCGACCTGGGGTTTTCCATCGACCTCATTCATATCCGAGGAGTTGTACCATGAATTTCGCTAAAGATTTGTGGGGTTTTCTCAAGGTCAGGAAAAAATTTTGGCTGTTGCCCATCATCCTGACACTGTTGTTTTTTGGCGCCTTGATGGTCTTTGCCAGCGGTTCGGCCATCGCCCCGTTCATCTACACCATCTTTTAAGGGGATAACAGGTTGTCCGAAGCGATTCTCGGTCTTTCCGCCTTTTATCACGACAGCGCCGCGGCCCTCTTGGTGGACGGCCAGATCGTCGCCGCGGCCCAGGAGGAGCGGTTCACCCGCAAAAAGCACGACCCTGCCTTCCCGGCCAACGCCCTGGCCTATGTCATGGCGGAGTCGGGCCTGAGGCTCTCCGACCTGGCGGCCGTGGCGTTCTATGACAAGCCCTACCTCAAGTTCGAGCGCCTGCTGGAGACCTACCACGGGTTTGCCCCCCGGGGGCTCCGGAGCTTTTTGGCGGCCATGCCGGTGTGGATCAAGGAAAAGCTCTTGATGCGCACCATGCTCAAAGAAGAACTGGCCAAGGTGGGAGACGGCAATCCTCCCGTCCTCTTTCCGGAGCACCACCTGTCCCACGCCGCCTCGGCGTTTTATCCGTCGCCGTTCCCCGAGGCCGCCATCCTCACGGTGGACGGGGTCGGGGAATGGGCCACCTGCACCATCGGGTTCGGCCGGGGCCGCGAGCTCACCATCTTACGAGAGCTCCACTTTCCCCACTCCCTGGGCCTGCTCTATTCGGCTTTCACCTACTACACCGGCTTCAAGGTCAACAGCGGCGAATACAAGCTCATGGGGCTGGCCCCCTACGGCAATCCCGACGCCGAGCAGACCAAGCAATGGAAGAACCTGATCCTGGACGAACTGGTGGACCTCAGGGAAGACGGGTCGCTCCTCCTGAACATGGATTATTTCAACTTTGCCACCGGGCTCACCATGTGCCGGGACGATAAGTGGGAATCCCTGTTCGGACTCCCGCGCCGGCCCCGGGAAGGCATGCTGGACCAGCGGTACATGAACCTGGCCCTGGCCATCCAGCAGGCTACGGAAGAGATCGTGCTGCGCCTGGCGGACACCGCCAAAAAGCTCACCGGGGCCGACTACCTGGTGATGGCCGGCGGCGTCGCCTTGAACTGCGTGGCCAACGGCAAGTTAATCCGCCGGGGCACCTTCAAAGACATCTGGATCCAGCCCGCCGCGGGCGACGCCGGCGGCGCCCTGGGCGCGGCCCTGGCGGCCTGGCACATCTGGCAGGAAAAGCCGCGCCAACTGCCCACTCCTCGGATGGACCACATGGCCGGCTCCTACCTGGGGCCGGCATTCGGGGCCGATGACATCCTCCGGGTGGCCCGGCGGCACCGGGCCCCTTATCAGCACTACCCCGATTTCGATGACCTGGTCCGGGACGTGGCGGCCCTCCTGGCCCAGGGGCAGGTGGTGGGCTGGTTCCAGGGGCGGATGGAGTGGGGGCCCCGGGCCCTGGGCAACCGCAGCATCCTGGGGGACCCCCGGCACCCGGAAATGCAAAAACGCCTCAACTTGAAAATCAAGTATCGGGAGGGTTTTAGGCCCTTTGCGCCGTCGGTCTTGCACGAGGAAACGGCCAACTACTTCGAACTGGACCGGCCTTCCCCCTATATGCTGCTGGTGGCGCCGGTCAGGGAAGAGAGGCGCCACCCCCTGCCCCCCGGCTATGATAACCTGGAGCTGTTTGACCGGCTCTACCACCTCCGGTCCGA
>JAHIKF010000268.1 GCA_018897875.1 Pseudomonadota bacterium
AGGGGCTTTGGGAAGAGACCTGTTTCGAGTTTTTTCTCGGGGTCAAGGATTCGCCGCAGTATTGGGAATTCAACCTGTCTCTCGCCGGACACTGGAACGTTTATCGCTTTGCCGGGTATCGCCAAGGGATGGCCGAGGAAACCGCGCTGACGTTGCTTCCCTTGAGCGTCCGGCGCCGGTCGGACTTACTGGAGGTTGCCCTGGAACTGGATGTGGGAAGAATCGTTTCGGCAGACCAGCCCCTTATGGTCGGTATTGCGGCAGTCATTAAGCTCGCGGGCAATGGGGTGACCTACTGGGCCTTGATCCATCCGGGGCCTGCGGCCGACTTTCACCGGCGGGACAGCTTTCTGGTGGAACTGTGAGACCGATCACGGGGGCAGTGGGCGGCACCCAGGTGGGCCCCGAGGGTTTCCCGGGAAGAATATCTGATTCGCATATCTTAGCATTGGTCTCAGATGATCCACGACTTATGAGGAGAAAGGCAAAAATGCACCCAATCGCCAAACTGATTACGGTGCTCTTGGTTGGGGCGACCATGCTGGCGAGCGCGGCTGCGCAGGCTCTCACCCCGACTCGCGAGCAGGTCCGGAAATCATGGGAGAAAAGGTTTCAAGATCGGGATAAAAACCGGGATGGAAAGGTAAGCCTGGAGGAGTACCTGGCTTTTCAGGGGGCGGAATCTCCGCTGAGGCGGCAATTTTTGGAATATGAGTTCCGGAAATACGACCGGAATGGGGATGGTTTTATCACCCATGAGGAGCATTGGGCGCCCGTGAGTTTAGAAGATGAATTTCGGGGTGTGGATAAAAACCGGGATGGCCGGATCAGCCCAGACGAATTTCTGCAAGGAGAACGGCTGTTCCGCCGCCTGGATCGCAATAATGACGGCGTTATTACCTGGGACGAGTACTCGGACGCCTACCGGCAGAGGCGCAACCGCAAATAACCGGGGGTAATCCCGGCGGCCACCACCAAGAGAACTCGCGACCTTGAGGCTTTCCGGTCACCTGGGGCCGGGGGGTGTTATAGCGTTTGCCTTAAATTCTTTCCCCTTGGAGGTTCTCAAATCCCCCTAAATCCCCCTTTTTCAAAGGGGGACTTTCCCAGCAATTCCTTGTAGTTTCCCCCCTTTTTTAAAGGGGGGCAGGGGGGATTATAAGGCTTTACTTAGCGGAAAAAACTTTTGGCAATTGCTATACCTGTGGCTGGCAGGTTGATGAATTATACCTTTTGGCGGTCAATGCACGCTTTTTGTAGGGGGGGACCCACGTGTCCCCCCAAGAGGGCGCACACGCGGGTACGCTCCTACATTCACGGCGTTCCTTTTTGAACGCAACTCGGTATTAAGCCGCGCGCAGGGCCTCCAACAGCGGCAGGCGGGCCGCCTTGAGGGAGGGCAACAAGCCCCCCAGCAGGCCCATGCCCACGCCGAAGAGCAGGCTTTTGACCACGATCCCCGGGGTCAGGGCGAACTTGAAGGTGATTTCGGCGAAGCTGGACCAGTTGATGGTGGAGAGGGTAAAGAAGTTCAGAAGCGAGGCCGGCACCAGACCCAGGAGCCATCCGAGGAACCCGAGGAACATGGACTCCAGGAGGAAGGCGGCCAGGATGTGATGGCGCTTGAACCCCAGGGCCCGGAGGGTGCCGATCTCGGAGATGCGGGCCCCCACCTGGGCGTACATGGTGACCATGGCCCCCAGGATGGCCCCCAGGCTGAAGATCCCGGTGAGCACCAGCCCCAGGAGGCGGATGAAGGTAGCCAGGCGCCGGGACTGGTTTTCATAAAATTCCACTTCCCGGAGCACCTGCACCGGCAGGCGGGGGTCGCTCTCCAGGCGGGCCTTGATCGCGTCGAAGGCGGCGGGGTCCCGGAGGCGCAGGATCACCGACGAGAAGGCGGTGCGCCGGAACGCGGCGAGCAGGGTCTCGACGTCCCCCCAGAGTTCCGAAGAAAAGCCGGTGTTGCCCGCGTCCATGACGCCCACCACCCGCCACTGGCGCATGGCGAAGCGCAGGGTCTCCCCCAGCCCGGCCCCTTGAAAGCGGCGGGCGATCTGGGCCCCGGCCACGATCTCGGTGGACCCGGGCTTTAAAAAACGCCCGGCGCTGAGGCGCACCTCCCGGCGCAGTTCCGGCGACATGGCCTGCACCCCCCGGATGATGACGTTGGCCGGGTTGCCGCTGCCCCGCTTGGGGAGGTTGATGAGCACGATGGCCTCGTCCGCCACCAACCGGCGGCCCTCCTTACCCAGGGCGATTTCGGGCTGGGCGCCGATAATTCCGGCCTGGGTGCGGTCGATGGCGCTCTGGACCTCGGATTCGGACCCGGCCCGAAGGATGACGACGTTGTCATAAGAGCCGGTGGCCACCAGGGTGCGCCGCAACCCCTCGGAGAGCATGAGCACCGCGGCAAAGACGAAAATGACCAGCGCCATGCCCGCGGCGGTAAGAAAAGTCGTGAGCCGCCGGGCCAGCAGGTTACGGTAGCTATAGGAGATGGGAATGGGCATGTTTTGGGTTCTGGGTTTTAGGTTTTAGGTTCCGGGTAAAAGATTTAGTGGCACAGGCTTCCAGCCTGTGCTTTGTACCGGCAGGATGCCGGTGCCACCAGGGCTCAAATATTCATGAGCTAAACAGGGCGCGCTGGGCGCGCCACTTTTGGTGCGTAAAACGCACCCTACGGATTCTTCAGCTTCCCCCTGACTTGTGCTGAACGTGCCTGCTTCTCAATATCATGAATTAGCCCAAAATCGTGGGCGTGACCCAGCAAAGCGATTTTTTCTTTGCCATAGTGCAGGCATATCGAATCAAGCTATTTTGGCATTTGGCTTCCTATGCAGAGTTCGAAGTAGAGTCCACAAATGAAAAATACATGTCTATGATAACCCCCATATCGTCCCGTGGCAGGAAATGACACAATGTTGTGACGGGGGTGGGGAGCATTAGCGGGCTGGACGAGTATTCCCAGTACCAGTCGAGCGTTTTTGGGGAATGATGCGGAACCGAGCAGGTAACTACGGAACTCCTCCTGATAGCGTCGACCTATCCGCGGCTTCCCGGTATCGTGCCGGTGCGCAACAGAGGCTCGCCACACGACACTGCTGGCAAAATAGACGATCTTGTCCGTATGCAGGTTTGCAATAGAGATTCCAGAACCTATTGCACTAAATGCATCTGTTAAAGAAATTCCTAATATACTTAGAGGTACGGGTTCACCGTCAGCTCCATATGCTAATTTGGCAACGTATTTCTCCGAGCGGCCCACCATTTGTTCGCAATGAGCGCACAGCATCTTCTCTGTGATCTGATTTGATTTTTGAACCGCTTGTCCATATGTAATTGTTATCGGGTTGGGGTTTCTGGTGGAACCTACTGCCCGTAACCTTTTGGAGGCCCATTTCGGAATAATGTGACTTTCCTGGAGTTCAACATCATGTGTAAGGCAGAGTCGGCAATTGCCTAAGACAGGAGCCATAACTCTTTTCCCCTCGTTTCCAAATTCCTGCTTGGAAATCAGGTGAAACTCCCTGTTCACAATACGAGTTTCTTGCTTAATAGCATAGTATCATTTTTAAACCCCCAAAACTCATTACCCCACCTTCCGCAAGGCCGCAGCAATCTGCACCCGGGAGGCTTGCCAGGCGGGAATGATTCCGGCCAGGAGGCCTACGGTTAGGGAGACAGTTAGGCCGAGAATCGCGGTCTCCCGGGTCACAACCATGGCGGGGAAATATTGGGTCACTTCCGTGGGGAAGAAATTCACCGCGGGGAAGCTCAAGGCCAGGCCCAGGAGGCCCCCCACCAGGGAGAGGATGAGGGATTCTCCCAGGATGAGGCCCGCCAGATGGTGGGCCTTAAAGCCCATGGTCTTGAGCGCGGCGTACTCCCCCAGACGTTCCCGGGCGTTCATGGCCATGGTGTTGGCCAGGACCCCGAGGATCACCCCGATGACCAGCCA
>JAHIKF010000269.1 GCA_018897875.1 Pseudomonadota bacterium
CCTTCGTCAGCCCACCATAAAACAGCGCGGCGGGAATTTCAACGAAATTCCCGCCGGCGGCGGCGCCGCTTGGCCCGGCCCCCTCGCCCGACCTAATTGGTGGCTAGCTGGGACATCAAGGTGGAGATGACGTGCTCGGCTTCGCCGATATAGGTGGACATATTGGCCCGGTGATTGGCCAGAATGCCGTCTTTGGCGCCGTTGGTCACCACCCAGGGCTCCAGGTGGGCGGCGGCGTGCAGGGCGCGGAGGGCGTCATCCAGCAGCTTGTGGGAGTTCTTCTTCTGGAACTCCTGGTGAAATTCCTTGCTGACCGCCTCCAGCATCTCGGCCATGGCCAGGGCGATTCCCTGAGAGTAATAGAAATAATCATCCGTCATGAACCAGGAGACGGGCTGGCCGTCGGCTTCCGTGTCCTTCAGGAGGTTGTAAAAACTGCTGCCCAACAGGTCCTTATAGTTGCTCAACAGGGCGATGAGGTAATCCACCCGGGAATAGAACCGGGCTCGTCCCGCCTTTAAGCCGTCGATATATTTTTCCAGGTCTTGCGCCGCCTCCCGGTACTTGCCGGAGGCCGACGGGAACCAGTATTTGTCCGGACTGACCATGAAGAAGTTCATGGCCTCGTTGACCCGGGGATTGTAGGCCTCGGTAGTGGCGAACCGGGTCATGTGCTCGTTGAGCACCACCACGGTGCGCCGGGCCACTTCCAGGACCCCCAGCTGGAGGTTGTTGACGTTGTCCGTCAGGCCCATCTTGCCGAACACGATGGTATTGGCCCGCCATCCGAACCAGGGCTTATTTATCTGATCATCCATGATCTTGATCAAGGCTTGGGTGAAGATCTCGCCCTTGACCGGTTCCCGGGGCGGCGTCACCACGGCCGGGGCTGGCGGGACATGGCTCGGCCCTGCCTTAGAGGGAGCCGGGGCCAGCGTGGGCTCGCGGGTCCCGGAAGGCGCGGATGTGGCCGGGGAGCCGGCCTCACGGGCGCCCATGGGGAGGGCCGGCATGAGGGGTTTCAGTTCCGGTTCTTTGGAGACCGTCGGGGTCGCTTCGCCCTGAGGGGCCGCCGCCACTGAAGATTCCACCGGCTTCGGCGGGGTCGAGACGCGGCGCCGGCCTCCCCAGGCAAACAGCACTCCCAAAAACAACACCACCACCAGGGAGACGATTAAGAAGCGGTGCTGCAAGATCAGGTGGAGCAGCCCCCCAGGGGGCGGCGCCACTGGAGGCGGCCCCACCGGCGCGGGGAGATGTCCCGGTTCAGAAGTGTCTTTGGGCGTCATGGAGATTCAGGCTCCTAACGTAAACCTGCAGCTAATTAATGGGAGGATGATCGGCAAAAATCTCCGCCCGGAAAACAAAGATCTGGGTGTCGGAATCCTTCCAGGCATTTGAGGGCAAACCCGCCTTATTGCAGGTCTGCTCCAGAAACGTCTGGCGGTCCCAATGGTACTGGGTAGCCACCTGGGGCAGGAGTAAGCCCCGGTTGAGGCCCTTGACGATATAGAGGCCGTGTTGGCCCACTTCAATCTCATCCGTGCTCTTAACCAGCCGCATGGGGGTCAGCACCGAGATCTCAATCTCCAGGTCGGCCAGCTCGTCCGCCTGCAAAGGGCGGAAGCGCGGATCTTGAAAAGCTGCGGCCGGCGCCATTTCCAGCACTGTTTGCAGGAGAGGTTTGACTGCTTCAATATAGCCGATGCAACCCCGCAGTTGCCCCCGGCGATGCAAGGAGACAAAGGCTCCCCGGGATTCCTCCAGCACCGGGGATGCGACCTTCACCGGGGTGGCGGCCTTCCCCTTCAGCTGGGCGGCAATACTGTCTCGGGCCACTTGCAGTAAGAGCTGTTTATCAGCAGGATTCAGGTTCATGCCAGCTTGTTCCCCCCAACTGGGCGGCGCCCACATACCCGGGAAAACCGCGGCCCCCAGGGTCAGCCAGATAGCAACGAGACGAAGCATATTCATGGTCAGGCCGCAAGTCCTTGATCCACCGTGGGCTTACCATTCTCTACTTTACTATCTAACCAAGATTTCGGCTTCCTGTCAATGCCAAAGGCCCGGAGGGGAGTGTCCTAATTTGAATTGCCCCCCTCCCCTATAGGTGAGGGTGCATCGTGAATTTTTTCACTTTTCGTTTGACAACTAACAAAAATGCGTCTATTTTCACTATGAATTGTAGACTAAGATTTTAGCTCGGAGAAATTGACAATGGAACTATTCACCATTGGCTACGAAGGCATGACAATAAAGGATTTTGTTCAGTGTTTGCTGAGATGGAAGGTTAATATTGTAGTAGATGTTAGACTAAATCCTATAAGCAGGAAGCCTTTTTTCTCAAAGACGGCTTTGATTCGACAGCTTGCGAGCAATGGCGTTGATTATATGCATTTCAAGGAATTAGGCACTCCTCAGTCTCTGAGAACCGCACTCATGTCTACAGGAGACTACCCAAAGTTCATGCTCGAGTATCGGGAATATGCGGCGATAAAAGTCGGAGTTCTTAATAATTTGCTTAGTTTGGTTAAATCAAAAAGAACGGCGCTCATGTGCCTTGAGAACGATCCGGAGAAATGCCACAGATCCGTGATAGCCATGATGGTTAAGGAGATCGATGGGAACGGAATGCGCATCCAATCACTCTGATCTTTTATGATTTGAAGAGAGATGGTTGTTTAACTTTCGGAGGGTAGAATATACCCAGTATGCAAAACGTTCTTCGTCTGCTCGCCATATTACCCATAAAGAAGTAAACATCTTTCTCCCCTGAGCATATTTGATCAAATTTCTGTTGCATCTTTTCTCTCCAATCAACTGATTCCGACACCTTTCGGTAGAGCTCTCCAAATTCCCAATCAAGGATGCTAATCTCGTGGCCTGCACATTTAGGATCGTTACAATTAAAGGAAATCAAGAATCTGTAGGGAATTAAGTCCAGGTCTTTCTTATCCACCAAAAAAGATTTCTGGTTGAGAATTTGTTTCTTCTTTTTTTCCTCCTCTGCTATCTCTGAATCTGTTTTCTGTTGTACACGGAATTCTCTAATCTCCCTTGGCTTGATCATTCCAAGGGAAGTTCCTTGCGCGAGCTGGCTGTCTTGGAGATGTTCAAGGGAGCCAAAAACGTTGTTGGTTTGAGACAGAATTACGCTCTTTCTAACTGACCAGCCATTTTTTGTGTCTGCCATGTCGAGTGTACGTATGGAATCATTCTCGATTTTGTAGCTTTCTGGCCGGTTGTCGTTCGGGTTCTTCTTTATTTTGGCTTGCACCCACTGATACTTCCTGAATTGGTGTTTTCCAAGCAAATATCGGAATGCGATCGGATAAAGCCTTATGAGTTGTCCGGTTTCTTTCAATACTGCTGCCGTACAAACTGTTTCGGTGTACGTGGCGCTGTATTCTGGATATGTTTTAACACAAATTAAGAACTTCTTTTCTTCCCACATGGGCTGGGGTACTTGATCACAGGGTTAAAAATTAGGCTTGTGAGATCCAGGCGATATCTGGTTGGAGCCCCTTGAAGTAACAGGTCATCGCCTCCACTAGGACCGGAAAGGTCTGACGGCCCCGCACGCGACAGGTTTGGCGCAAAG
>JAHIKF010000270.1 GCA_018897875.1 Pseudomonadota bacterium
CATGGTGGTGGTAACCTTGCGGTGCAACCAACGGTGCAATTACTGTCATGCTTCCAGTCAGCCGACGGACCAGCAGCGTTGGGATATGACCCCCGAGACCGCCATCAACGTGGTCCACAAAATCATGGCGAGCCCGTCCGAAGTTATTAAAATAGAATTTCAGGGGGGAGAACCCCTGTTAAATTTTGAGGTGGTCAAGACCATCGTTCGAGAGGCGAAAAGACTAAATCGGCAAAAGAACAAGAACCTTTATTTTGTTCTGTGTACCAATCTGACCCTCATCGATGAACCCACCCTGGCATATTGCAAAAAAGAAGGGGTAAGCCTCTCCACCTCCCTGGACGGCCCCAAGGAAATCCATGACCGCCACCGCATTATGCGGACTGGGGAAGGCAGTTATGACCGGTTCATGCAGAACCTCCATTTGTCCAGGAGTATCCTGGGGCACGACGGGGTGAACCCTCTGATGACCGCCACCAAAGAGGGCCTGAGCCATTTTAGCGAGATTATCGACGAATACGCCGCGCTGGGCTTTGAAGGGATTTTTCTCCGGCATGTCAACCCCTATGGGTACGCCCAAAACGATGAGCATCGGCAGAGCTTCGCCTATGACATGGAGGAGTTTGTGGAGGCTTATAAGAAAGCCCTCCTCTATATCATTGAGCTGAATCTGGCGGGGACTCCTCTGGTGGAAGGCTTTGCCTCTATCCTGTTGAGCCGCATCCTGACGCCATTCTGCACCGGCTTCGTAGACCTGCAATCCCCCACCGGCGCGGGGATCAACGGGGTAGTCTACGATTTCAACGGCGATGTGTATCCGTGTGACGAAGCCAGGATGCTGGCCAAGATGGGAGACCGCCGGTTTTACCTGGGCAGTGTGAACCGGGACTCGTATCTGGACATCTTCACCTCGCCAGTGCTCCAAGAGTTGATCGAGGTTTCTTGCGTTGAAACCCTGCCGGGCTGTCATTCCTGTCCCTTGCAACCTTACTGCGGGTCAGACCCGGTGCGGAATTACGCCATTCAGGGGAACCTGATAGGACACCGGCCCACCAGCGATTTCTGCATGAAACACAAGGCCATCATCGAATTTCTGTTGGAACTCATCGATCAGGATGACCCGGGGGTTATGGATGTGTTCTGGTCGTGGATAACCAACCGTTCTCTGGCCGAAGTCAGGGGTGAAGCTCCGTGCACGAATTAAGCGGCACGCCCTCGGCCATAACTCGCCCGTTTATGGGGGTGATCAGGACCAAGACGTCGGCCTGGCCTAAGGGCAAGCCGGTGGTCTTTCTGGCGGGTTCCCCCGATAACCTCCGGAGGCTCCCTTTCCGACCCTGGGGCCGCGGCAATTTGGCCGCTTGCATAGTTCCCGCCGCGAGTCAATTTATTCCCCCGCCTCAAATCCCCTGCATCTTGGATGTGCCTCAGGACCACTGTGCCGACCTGCGGGACGGGGATGTGGTCTTGATCTCACCTGACGGCAGAATCATGGTAATGTTCAAGGCTGGGTCGTCATATAACAGCATCCTGGCCACCAACCGGTGTAATTCCCTCTGCGTCATGTGCCCCCAGCCCCCGGGCCGCGACCCCGACGATCTTTATGAAAATAATCTGCAACTCATTTCCCTGTTGGATCCCAACACCACGGAACATCTGGGCATTACGGGTGGCGAACCGACTCTGCTGGGGGAGGATTTAATTACCCTGGTCCAGACCTTCAAGGAGAAGTTGCCCAACACGCTGCTGACCTTGCTGACCAACGGCAAGCGCCTGAAAGATTTGGAGTTCGCCCGGGCTCTGGTGAGAGCCGGCTCTCCGAACTTGCTGATAGAAATCCCGCTGTTTGCGGACAATGATACGGAGCATGATGCCGTCATGGGGGCCAAAGGGAGCTTCTATGAAACGCTCCAGGGCCTTCACAATCTGGCGCTTTTGGGTCAGCCGATGGGTCTACGCACCATCCTCCACGCCATGACCATCAAGCGGTTGACGCAGTATGCCGCCTTCGTGTATCAGAACCTGCCGTTCGTGTTCCAGGTAGCCTTCATGGGGATGGAAACCAGGGGGTTGGCCAGTAAAAACCTGGCCCAGCTTTGGGTCGACCCGTATGACTACCAGGACCAGCTGGCCCATGCGGTGCGGTATCTGGCGCGCCGCCTGGTGCCGGTGTCCATTTACAACCATCAGCTCTGTCTTCTGCCCCGGGAGCTGTGGCCCTTTGCCCGAAAATCCATCACTGACTGGAAACAGTCTTACCCACCGGCCTGCGATACCTGTTCCCAGCGAGAAGCTTGCGGCGGGGTTTTCGGTACCGGCGAAAAACATAGCGCCTTTCTCCACCCCATCTCCTGAACTCATTTTCCGTCGATTTCAGCTTATCCCCAGCAACCGGCTTGATTTCCGGGGACTGGGTGGCGCTGGGTGGATCAGGTCTTGCCTGGGCCCCACCCCACCCGCGGCCGCAATC